>JAYVAZ010000231.1:0-3103 GCA_043750675.1 Pseudobdellovibrionaceae bacterium
ATCTAGTTGATAAGGCGTAATTTTAATATCTTCAATGAAAGTCGGCTTTCTGGGCTCCAAACGGTGGAATTTTATATCCGCTGACAAAGCCTCAAAAGGAACTGGAAACATTGGTTTTCTAAATTTAATCTTAACGATGTCTTCCAGTTCGGGCTGGACGGCGTAATAATTAATTCTATTACCAGCAATAAAATGGGGAGCAAAAAATGGCAAACCCAACAAATGATCCCAATGAAAATGTGTAAGAAAAATATGAATGACGGCTTGGCCTCTTCCGGCAGCACCTTTCATCATTTTTTCGCCTAAGTTTCTGATTCCACTACCACCATCAATGATGATTTGTGTTCGTTCAGACATAACTTCAGCACAAGTCGTAGCCGCACCAAACCCGCCTACTGACGGAATTCCCTGGGTTTTCAAAAACTCTTTAACTTGAGCTTTTTCTTTAAGTCCACTGTCGAAAAACACGTTAAACTGTTTTTCGATATCGTGAAACCATGTTTCTGGCAATGGAGCTGAAGGCAATGAACCTCGAGTACCCCAAAATTTAATACGCATAGACATACAGATAGGATGTCAAATTTTAGTCTAGGTGTAAAAGTAATAAAACTAGACTCGTCTGTTTCAAGACTTTTTTCTAAGATAGAACTTTTTCAAAAAAGTTTATTACGATAGGATTTAAAGATGAGCCGGAAGTTAAAAATACTTATCGCTGAAGATACGGAAGATTTATTAGAAGTCCTTTCCTTCATTATTGAATCCAGCATGGAATGCACTCTCTTTACAGCTAAAAATGGAGCTGAAGCCGTTCAAATCTTAAAAATGCAAGCTGACCTTGATTTGATTGTTTCTGATTACAACATGCCGATTGCAAACGGCGAGGAAGTACATAAACAAGCCCAAATTTTACATAAGAATACACCCTTCATACTACTTTCTGGAAATTACCTAGAAGATCATCCGTATTTTAAAACACAAAAAAATATTGATCATGCTTTGAAACCCTTTTCTACCGAAGAACTCATCGCTAAAATGAAAAGCAAACTGAAAAAAGTCGAAGAGTTGTCGCCAACAAGTTACATCCCAATTCCTATCAGTTTGCTCCGTAAAATGGTTCGTATTCATACTCCTTTATACATCAAAATCAACGAATCCAAGTACGTTAAGTTGACTCAACAGGAATCGACCTTTACCGAGCAAGAATTTATTAAATTCACTCAAAAAGGTGCCGAATGCCTTTATGTGGAATCGTTGAAAGCCGATGAATTCATTTCAGAGTATCGAAAGTTTGTTCTTTCCGAAGCGGCCTGGCAGCAGTGTAGCGAAAACCAAATGCAGGATATCATCAAAGGCCACGCCGAACTATTTCGCAATTTCGCTGACAGGCTGGCCATTGATGCTGAAACAGCCGATAGCGTTTCCAAAAGCGTAAATACAGCATTGCAATTACTCAGTTTGAATAACAATTTTAAGAATCTTATCAACCAGTTCAATAAAATTGAAAAATATGGTTACGGTGATCACTGTTTACTTTTATCTTTGGTCAGTTGCCAACTTCTGAAGTGGCTTCCGATTAAAGAAAAACTCAAACATGAACGCACTTTAGTATTGGCATCGTTGATTCACGACATGACGTTGCCGGATCATATCTACCAGAAGAAAACTCAATATTTAAAATGGATTTACACTAAACAAAATCAAACGACTAAAGAATACAAAGAAGTGTTTTTACATTCGGAAAGAACTAAAGATTTGTGCCGAAAAAGCGAACTGCTGCCTTCCGAAATCGAAGAGGTTATCTTCAGTCATCATGAACTACCCGATGGAACTGGTTTTCCGATGGGAAAGAAAAACAACCAGATTTTAGATATTGGACTCTTATTTATTATTAGTGAAAAAATCGTAGATCACTTTATTGAACATTTCGGTGCTAAGAATCTGTCGGATGTGATTGAGGAAATCAAACCCCTTTTTAATGATCCAAAATCTACAGAATTCATAAACATTATCGAAAGAGAACTGTCCTAAGCTGCGTCGGCACCTGCAGAATTATGGATATTCGACTTCCAGCGAGGTTTCCTCAGTTTGCGGTTTCGTCTGGCAGGTTAAAACCTTTCCGTTAGCTGCCGCTAATCCGGCCGCATCGGGGAAATCGACTTTACCCCTTAGGACTTTAGCCTCGCAAGTCGCACAAATTCCTTCCATACAAGAATACGGAGCAGGAATATCATTCTTTATGGCCGTATCCAATAAAGTATCGCCCTTTTCATAGGTGACCGTTTTGGATAATCTTTCTGAACCAGAGCTGTAGTTAAATTTTACCTGCATAGGCATCTACTTTAGCTTTTTTGTAATTGCTGTCCAACAGGATTCCTGAAGTTAATTCACTAGGAGCATAACTAATATGCATGTACTATTTGCTAATAATTCGTAATTACTTGATAAAGTCAAAACTATTGCCTAAGCGGTATCAAATTGCTTTGCACAGTATTTGCACTATTGTTTAGGCAAGGGGCAAAAAGTTCATTTTGAAACCAATATGGAATTGAAACGTTTAAATAACATTGTAGCCATTAAGCATCCAGAAATGGGTTTAGTGGGTTTCCATTCAGCTAACTTAGAAGTAGCTGAACTGGACCATAACGTTTGGAATTTTTTGGAATCAGTGGGCAAAGACACTCCCCTTTCATCAATAAATATTTCTGATTCAGAAAGACAGTCGTTTTTGGCCCTGAACGATTGGAATCAAGAAAAAAATTCAGCTCTAAAATCGGGCTTTATCAAAAATAAAATTCAAAATATTACTTTGAACGTCACTCAAATTTGTAACTTGCATTGTTCTTACTGCGCTGCCGGTGGCGACGGAACTTATGGCGACCCAGTTCGTAAAATTTCTATCGAAAAGACCTTACCACAAATTAAATTTTTAATGGATCGCCTAAGCGAAAATGAATCCTTTGCGATTACTTTTTTAGGCGGCGAACCTTTGTTGTATCCAACCGCTATCGAAATTATTGCAGATTATATGACTGATTTGGCCGAACCTAAAAATGTAGCGTTACGATTTAATATCGTAACTAACGGAACTTTGGTTACAGATGAA
>JAYVAZ010000232.1:0-10794 GCA_043750675.1 Pseudobdellovibrionaceae bacterium
AAAAAATTCGCTGGAGGTGAATAAATGTAAATCGCGGTCGTAGGACATAACTCGTAGTTTGGTGACCACATTGGCGTGAATGGGATGTTGAATTTTAATTTCTAACCAAGAATGATCCTCGAAACCCTTGGCTACAACTAATCCTCCGGTTTTTATGTCTTTAACATAATACTTTCTGAAGCGTACTTTAACACTTTTTTCTTCACCAGACTTAGTGGTGTACTTTGCAACTGTTACGTATTTGGTAGAAGTCACGTTAGCAAAACCTTCATCGGCAGCATCTCGATTTTTCATTTTTGGGCCAAACTCGGACTGAAAATTTTCCATCAGCTGTTTGCCTTCGGCGGTATCGATGACAAATTTTTCTTCTTTTCTTAACGAGGTGGTATCCGCAACTAGGCTGTTAATGATTCGGTAAATGTGTTGGCCGTATTTATCTAATCGGAAAAACGCAAGATCATACATACTTAAAGAAAAATGAACGTCTTCGCACATCATCGCAGATGATGCCGTTGAAAAGGAAACCAGCAGAAGTAAGGTAAGTATATATTTCCTAAATGCCATTTTACTTCATCGCTTTTTTATTCGTTAAGTCAAAAAACCTCTTGTTAGTGTTTTGGCACGTGTTGAATATTTCAGTTGAAGATTTTGCTAATTGATCTATGAAGACACCGTTGACCTGACTGGAATGAAATTGACCCAGCAAATATGCCATTGTTTCCGCTAAGTCCTGATAGTGACCTTTTTTAAGGGCTTTTTTAACCACGTCGCCCATCAAATTATTTTGCTTTTCACGTAGTAGGTAAACCTTTTTATCCACCTTTACTAAATCGGTTCTGGCTATGAAGATCGGAAATAGAGCCGTCTGGTTTTGCTGTTTCAAATAGTTCGCGATTCCCGAGTAAATCAACGTTAGGTCTTGAGACTTAGCACTATTACTGGCTGAACACGCCAGCTGTTTAAATTCGACGACTGCCTTTTCTGCTGGCGAACTAGGATTTTGCAACAAATAAAGGAATCGTTGCTGTCCTTGGGATGAACCGCTACCGTTTACCTGGCTGCTTCGCCCAACAACACGGTTGGCTTTCAGCATTGGCATTTTTTCGAATTCGGCGAAGTTTGACTGTAACTCGGGATCAATGCTGGATTCAACATTTGAAAAATCAGAAGACTGGTTTGTAATATACTTATTGCGCTCATCGGCAGCATCGGATTCATTGATTGTTATCATTTTTTGAAACTCTGAAGACAAAGGAAAGTTCTTGTTTCTTAAGCCTTCAATAAAGGCGTCAAATATTTTTTCAAATCTAAAAGCATCTTTTCCTAAAAGAGGTTCATCTTTTTTGCTGCCTTTTTCTTCGCCTTTGATTTCAAAGGTTCTTAGGAAGGCCAGATATTTTATTAGATCACCAACGATAAAGTTGTTACCGGAATCATCCAAATCATTAAGAACTAATTGCGGACGATTTATGGTTTTATCGAAATTGTAATAGATACCTAAATTATTAAAATGAAAGTCACCAATGATATTACCTTTTAATTGCAAAGAACTTGGCAAGGATTTTTGAATTTCAGCGGTAAGTGTTTGCCAATAAATATCGGTGAACGTTTTAATTCTTTTATTTTTATTTTTGACTCGCTCGGCTTTGGCGTCTTGGTCGCAATCAACTGTCATAGGGATTGCCGCTGCACAGACTAAATGAGAAGTGCTAACTATCGCTAAAAAAATCAAAATTAACTTTTTATAATTTTTCATATTAACTTTCAGACTCTGCGGTATTAATTTGGCCACGAGTTCGTAAGAAATTAATGGGATTAGGGTTAAACATGCTTTTCAAGTTTTTCCATAAATAGATTCTTGTAAAGTACTAAAGCCAGAAGTGTTCCGCTGAATTCACTTAAACTTCAGATGAACTCAAGCTTAAATTAAAACAGGATTTAGTTATAGGAAGCGGGCCCTTCTGGGTTTACGGGCGGCCAATTGTTAGACAGTCAGCCGAGGCCTTGGGGAGTATAAAAAGCCGCATATCGTGCGGCTATAACTATAAAATCACCGCATGTCGTGCGGCAAGAAAGGGTACCCCAGGGGGGCCTTTTTGTATTTTTGCCAAGGGCATAGGGGAGGTATTTCGACCTCTATTCCAATCTGTAGCGTTTTTACGGCTGATTCTACTTGTATTAAAGCAAACGTTAAAAAAACCTTAATACGATGTAGACGACACCCATGAACGGTGTTAAATGTTTTTGGAATTTATTATTTATTAACAACAATAGATAACCATTAAATACAGCACAATTAACAGTGGCTTTAAGATAAGAACCGAAAAAGCCTAGATTAATCCTGTATAAGGTATTATCTGCTTTTACAAAAAGGACTTATCATGACCTCGACAGAGCCAGTTTCTGACTTTTCTCAATTTCCATTAAAACCTGAATTGCAAGCGGCAATCGCGAAAATGGGATTTACAATTCCAACTCCGATTCAGCTAGAAGTTATTCCGCACTTGTTAGGCGAAGAACCAAGAGACTTGGTGGCTTTGGCGCAAACCGGTTCGGGAAAAACGGCGGCCTTTGGAATTCCAATGGTCAGCAAGTTAGATTCCAGTTTAAACCAAGTTCAAGCATTGATCTTGTCACCAACCCGTGAATTAGCGGCACAGATTCAAGAATCTTTGAATCCATTGGCTGAATCTTTAGGTCTTCGTGTTTTAACAATTTATGGTGGAACTAGTTACGATACTCAAAGACAAAAACTAAAAAGAACTCCACAGATCATCATCGCGACTCCAGGTCGTTTAGTAGATATGATGAACCAAAAACTAATTAAATTAAGTGCATTAAAAGTATTAGTTTTGGATGAAGCTGATCGAATGTTATCTATGGGATTCGAAGATGATTTAAAATTTATCTTGTCAGCAACGCATGCTGAATTGAAAAACGTAGATTCAGCTCGGGCTTCTTGCCAGACTTGGTTATTCTCGGCAACGATGAGTATGGGAATCAAAAACATTCTTAATCGTTATTTAACATCTCCAAAAATCGTTGAACAAGTTCAAAAGAATCACGGTTTTTCGACTTCGTTAACTCATCATTACGTAGCCGTTCGTTCAGGACATCGTTCGGATGCATTATTACGAATTTTAAAAACAACTAAAGAATTTTACGGAATCGTTTTCTGCCAAACTAAATTGGAAGTAGCGGAGCTGGAGCAATTATTATTGAATAACAAAATTCAATGTATGAGTTTACACGGTGATAAATTACAAAGAGATCGGGAGCGTATTTTGAAAGCACTTAAAGACGAGAAATTCTCGGTTTTAATTGCAACCGATGTAGCGGCACGTGGTATTGACGTGAAAAATTTAACGCATGTAATTCATTATTCTATTCCATTGGAGATTGAATCTTACGTACATCGTTCTGGCCGTACTGGTCGTAACGGTGAAGCGGGTATGGTTATCAGCATTATCCAAGCATCTGATTTTAGCAAATTGAACCGTTTGGTTCGTATGACTAAAGTAGATATGCAGCCTTACGCGATTAAAAAAGGTGCCGATTTGTTGAAAGATCAAGTTATTGATGAATTAAACAAACTTAAAGCGAAACCATTTTCAGGTGCACACTTTAACAACCTAAAAGCTATCGTGGAAGAAGCTTTGCCGACTTTAGAGTTAACTGGTTTAACAACGCCTGCTGATTGGATTGCTGGACTACTTTCTATGAAAACCAGTGAAGGTGGAAATCAACATTCTGATAGTTTCTTAATGAATGACTTCAGTTTGACTGGTGGGAAATCTAAGGGCAACTCTTACGGTAACAGCCGTGGTGGTGGTCGTGATCGAGGATTCCGAAGTGATGCTCCGGCTGGTAGCGGTGGTGGACGCGGTGGTTATGGCAGAGACCGTGGCCCTCGTGAAGACCGTGGATACAGCAGCAATGCGCCTGCAGGCAGTGGCAGTGGCGGAGATCGCCCAAGAAGAAGTTTTGGTCGTGACCGTGACGAAGGCGCACCACGATCGGGCGGATTCGAATCTGGCGGCGTAAAACGCAGTTTTAACCGTGATGAAAATCGTGACAGCCAGCCTCCACGTGAACAGCGTGATGGTGAACGTTCTTTTGCCCAAGCCATTGAAGAGGGTGAACGCCCGCAGCGCAGAGCCCGTTCTTTTGATGGACCTCCGCGTTCGTTCGAGGGTGCTCCACGCAGACCACGTGGCGACAGTTTCGAAAGAGGCGCTGGTGGCGGTGGACGTCCTCCATTCAAGCCTAAATACAATCGCAGCGGTCGCGCACCCAGCGCAAACGTTTAGTCCAAAGCGATTAAGCAGTCTTTAAATTAAAATTCTAGGTGAGGGATGTTTATGAACTAAGCATCCCTTTCTTTTTTATAGGTATTACCCTAATCAAAATCCTGACATCTATTTCTTTTCGGTTGTCTCAACTATACTGCGTTCTCGTCATGGTAACGGGGAGTTGGGCATGGGACAGTTTGGGGTAAAAATCGTTGGGCTATTGCTATTATTTGCTACGCCGGTAGCAAATGCACAAAGTAATTTGGCGTGCGAGCTTTATAAGATAAAACCAAATTATAGCGTAGACTTTGCGAAGCCGTCGCCTACGGGATGGACGGAAGAAAAAGCCTACGTCCAAATGCCGGGTACGAGCCTCCATTATCAATTAGGAATCATTGACGACATCTTGTCCTATCAAAACGAACGCAAAGCCGGTTGCCCGCAGGCAAAAAAACCACTTGATAAAATGTATTCGCATAAGCGGATTTCCGAAGCGCAAACTTTGAGAGTGACTTTGGCCATTGGATACAATGATAGCGGCGGAAACGGATTTGTTTGGGATGACTTTTTATACAAAATATTTTTATCAAAATTTAAGGCACCTTGCGAACGTCCGACCAATTCTAACTGCGGATTTACTTTAAGAACCTATGATGATTTCCAAGCTATTCTTACTAAAAATGTTTTTGGCGGAAAAGTTTTAGAAATAGAACTGATTAATGCGACAAGATCTGAAGATGATGAAGTCAATCGCAAAGATCCCGAACAAATCAAAATGTCGGAATTAACGCAAAAACGATATCACGATTCATTTTCGAATTCTCAGTTTGTTTTCTATCTGGGGCATAGTCGAAATGGCGGTGGACCAGACTTTGCGCCACCGAAATTGTTGCCTAATGAGCACACTGACTACAATTGGTATCAACAGACAAAAATTAATTCCAATAAAATGGTTTCAGAATTAACTAAAATTAGTGTCCAGAACAGGCCGCTGGTTTTTTCGATATTGGGATGCAATTCCAGATTACATTATTACAATCGCTTAAGAAACGTACTGCCAACGGCGGGACTAATTTTAAGTCGCGAAGAAATATATACCGTTGAATTTTACCAAGGGGTATTGACCTTTATTAACGGGTTGCAATGGCAGAAATCCAGTGAAGATATGAACATTGATTTTGAAGCGGTCAATATTGCCCATCGGCAAAATGGTTCGCAAGAAGCTTCATTGCTGTTTATGAATACACCTTTAATTAGATAGGAAGAATTAAAATGAGAACGTTTGGTTTGGGCAGTTTTACTTTTATTATATCAACCTTGCTGGTTTGTTTTAGCCAGGCTCAGCCTACGGCGCTTGTTTTTAAAAAGGCTCCTGAGTTGGCCACCCTTAAATTATCGGTTTCTAGTCAAAAGGTCGTTCAGTATGTTTTAAAGCATGCTCTAGCCTCCGACATCTCCATTATTGCTGATAAGTCGAATTCTATGATGTACGTGATGAAAGGGGACACCTTAATAGCAGCCAACCCTTTTCTGCAGGGGATAACCCGGGATGATCAGTTTCCTGGTGGGAGTATGGAGGCAGCTTATAAGCTGGCCGTTCCAACCGTTAGAAAAATGGTGTCTCCGGCGGGAAAGTTTCCCCTAACAAAAACCATTAATGATCCAGACTATGGAACGTCGTTGACCTTTGCTATGTATAAGGACTGGAGAATTGCAATTCATCAGGTTTATTTGGGCGCGCCAGAACAGCGTCGTCAGCAACGGTTGGATTCTGCCAGCGAGAAGGACAATGCAATTACTTCAGGCTGCCTAAACGTGGATAAAGGCTTTTATTTCGAGGTTCTGGATAAGTTAGCTATTTCCCCCAATTCATTTGTATATGTGATTCCAAATGACGTGTCGTTGATGCACAAATTTTTACCATTGGACAATTAATATTCGCGGATATTGATACTCATTTCGTTAAATCTATTATAAGTTTCGAAAATGAATTTAATCTCTGCCTACCAAATTTCGAAATCCTATGCCAGTAAGAATCTTTTCAAAAATATTTCTTTTGCTATCGATGATAAACAAAGAATCGGGTTGATTGGCCCTAATGGCGCCGGCAAAACAACTTTGATGAACATTTTAGCAAAAAGAATAGAAGCCGATAGCGGAAAAATCTCATTTTCTAATGGTTTGCGCCTGGGCTGGTTAGAACAAAAGCCAAAGTTTAACGGAGATGAAACTATTTATGATAGTTTAATGTCTTCAGTTGAAGATGCTTACGAAGGTAATGACATTGCTCTTTGTTATCAGTTGATTGCGCAGTTCAATTTAGATTTAGAGGGCGATAAGGAGTTCCGGAAAGTCAGTTCTTTGTCAGGAGGGTGGCAGAAAAAGGTGGCTTTGGCGCGTGAGCTGATGAAGCGTCCTAATTTACTATTGCTGGATGAACCGACCAATCATCTGGATATCGAAAGTATTCTTTGGTTAGAAGAATTAATTCAAAAACAGAACGAGTTGTCGTTTGTTATCGTGACTCATGATCGGGCTTTTTTGCAGAACACCTGCAATGTTATTTTTGATCTAGATCGAAAAAATCCGGATGGTCTAATTAAGAGTTTTGGGTCCTATATGCAGTTTTTGGAAACAAAAAGTATGATTATGGATTCGCAAATGCGCCTAGAAGAGAAAAAGCGAAACACCATGCTGATAGAAAAAGATTGGTTGGCGCGCGGCCCGCAGGCGCGATTAACCAAACAGAAAGCCCGTATTGAAAGGGCCCATCAGTTGATCGATCAAGTGGATAAATTGGAAACCCAGAATCAAAATCGTAAATTGGATTTCGATTTTGGCAAACAAGAATCCAGTCCTAAAAAACTGATCGAACTAGAAGGAGTCAGTAAAAATTTTGGCGAAAGAATGTTGGTTTCAAAATTAAATGCGATGATCCGTCCTAAAACTCGAATTGGTTTACTGGGGCGCAATGGTTGCGGCAAATCGACATTAATTAAGATCCTGATGGGTAAAGAGCCGGCTAGTTCCGGTAAAGTTTTCGTCAATCAAGATATTCAAATTTGCTATTTCGAACAAGGCAAAGAGACCTTAAATTCAAATGTGAGTTTATTTAAAACAATTTGTCCCGATGGTGATTACGTACATCTGCATGGGACACCGGTTTTCGCGAAAAGTTACCTAAGCCGTTTTCATTTTTCTCCGCAACAAATGGATTTGCCGGTGGCGCAATTATCCGGAGGCGAACAAAGTCGATTATTAATTGCTAAACTAATGTTAAATCCGGCCCATGTTTTAATTCTGGATGAGCCAACTAATGATTTGGACATCGAAACATTAGATGTTTTAACCGATTGCCTAAGTGACTTTGAAGGTGCGTTAATTTTGGTTTCGCATGATCGTTTCTTTTTAGATCAAAATGCCAATGAACTATGGGCGTTTACTGAAAATGAAGAGGGCGAAATCATTAAATTTTCGGATTACAACCAATGGCAAAATTGGTTCGACGAAACTGGGAAAAAAATTAATCGATTAGGTGCCGGTGGGAGTGGAACTTCTTCGGAGATGCCGCCAGTTTCCGAAAAAAATAATACGGTCAAAGACCCAACTAAAGCGAAGAAACTGTCGTCAAAAGAGCAAAAAGAATTTGAAACCATTGAATCGCGTATTTTGGAAAAAGAAACCGTTTTGGGTGAATGGCAGAAGCAACTGATGGATCCTGCTATTGCCTCTGACTTCAAAAAGATTAATGAAGTCTCTGCACAAGTTGGCAAAATGGAAACTGAAATTAAAGAATTGTATGCCCGCTGGCAATTTCTAGAACAAAAAACCAAGATTTAAGTTGGCAAAAGTCAGTCGTTAAATTTAATTCCGATTTTGTAGATACTTTCTTCCAAATTTTTAAACCAGACGATTTTGCCTTTCATTACCGCTAACTGTCCGACCTTGATCTGAACCTTTTGATCTTTTTTAAAAGTCTCATCAGAATTCAAAAGTAATGAACAGCCAGCATAGGCTTCGTTGATTACTACAGCGACCAATTCGGGCTCAAACGTAGAGGAATTACCCAAGGACAGGAAAGCCACGGTCAATGGATCGGGGCGAAACCGCGTAAATAGTCTGGGTTTTAGGAATTTTTCTGAAGGCGTCTTTTTGGCCATTGATCGCCTCTACTTTTTAGCTGTTTTTTTCTTAGCATTTAATTTTTGCAAGTCCGTTTTTCTTTCGAACGTTCTATTGATCGGATTTTGATAGGCAATATCACCGAAAAATTTTTTCGCAGCACGGTTGTAAGCCAAGGCAGCCATTTTTTCATCGGCAAAATGGCCTAGGTTAATTCCTTTGCCATTGATTTCAATTCCGGCCTTCCACTTGTTATCGGCCTTTGAATAAGAAACACCTTTGAAAACCGAAGTGGTTTCAACTCTTCGTTTGGAAAGTAGTCTTTGTCTTTCTTTAATCGTACAAACGATCAAATTGTCCTTACGATAATCCAATCCATCATTAAAACGTCTGGGATAAACTTGTTTGCCTTTAGGGGGATTCATTAGGAAGCGACCCAATGTATGGCTGCGACTGCCATTGGGCCCTCTGATAGAGGTAACAACGCGGGGTCTACCTGTTGTGCCTTTGGTCACCCGCCAAGAATGTTCTTCCACTCTGGCTTTGTCTTCCGAATCAATTTTAACTTTGTATCCATTAGATAAAACGATTGTGCACCAAGCTTTTTTCATAGGGTTAAAATATCAATTTATTGTTGCTTCGTCAAAAGTTTAGATTTTTAATAGGTCTAAGGTGGTAATGATGAAAACGATTATTTTTTTGTTTTTCAGTTTGTTGGTTTCGGTTTCCAGTTTTGCGAGTCCTGTGCAATGTGAAATAAAATCTAACCTAACCTTAGTAATGAAGGTCGAGGTTCAGACTTTGAATTTAGAAAAAGTTTTGATTGGCGAATATAACGCCGTTCGCGCTTATATCACTGAAAAATCGGATGATTTGTTTACCGTCGAAGCCTTTTTACCAGACTTTGAGATGCGAATTTATGCAGAAGGCGATTTAAAATCGGGTTCTCATACCTTAACGGCTAGTTACTGGGGTAGAGACAGTATGTTAGATGTCTCTTGCCAGCGAATTGCAAAATAATTTTACTGAATAGGTAATGTTCCGCAGCCATTGGTAATGATAAATGCGGAATCAATTAATTTGGTCTCTTGTCCGTCCGCTGACGTAAATATGACAGGCGCATTGCCGTTTTGGTTTTCAAACCAGCATCGGATATTTTCGGAAGCTGGTTGTAAAAAACCAATGAATGTAGCGATAGTGTTATTCATGATGTGTTCGTATTCCAGTCCTTTTGAATCGGAACCGTCAAAAAATTCACAATTAATATAGCCAGAGTCGTGGCTTGGTTGCACACGAACGTTGATGCTTTCTTGGCCACTTGGATTGGCCGCCTTGAAGGCGTGAACATAAACACCGTAAGAAACCAATAAGTTTTTTCCTTCTTCAAATAAGCTAAGATTAGCCACAAAGTTTTCTTTTTTTAAGTCGCCTGAACGAGTCGGATCTTTCCAGATAGATACGAAACCTTCTTTGCAAAGTTTTGGTTCGGTACCGGGCACCTCGATTATTACAGTGGGCGTTGGAGTTGGATTCACTAAATGAATGTTTGACCCTAGATCGGTAGCGCCCGAAAATTTTGTTTCCGAGCAGTTTACATGTGCTAACAAAATCAAAATCAGAAAGATGTTAACGGTTAAAGATTTTAGTAACTTCATAAGGCCCTCCGATTTTGGATAGATACCTTCTAGAATTGCAAGCGCAGGGCCTAGTGCCGGCAACCAAGGTGACCATTGCGTGGATTTCACACCTACATGAAAAGTGGAAATGAACGATTGTTTGGTAGATTGACGTCTCACAATAAGACAAATGCTTCTAAAAGATACGGAAATTTTGAATACCCAATTGGATTTTTTTTAAATCATTTTGAGGTTGTTCCAAGTTGGGAACTTCCTGATTTTCGGACCTTTTGTCTAAATAAACTACGAAAGCAAGCCGATAAAGCTATACACTTGAAACGATTACGAAAGAGACATTTTTTGCAAAGATTGTTTAAAATAGAATTACTGATCTATTTACCATTTATGTACGTGCTGACTTCATGCGGAGCAATGGATGCATCAATTGAAAATGTAGATTCAAGATCTAAACCGGTTATGGATTCGGTCGGGGATTCTACTGCAATTTCTTACATTAAAGACACAACCTATAATTTTACTTGGAGTTCTGCAGCGGTAGATGCCAAGTATATCGTGAAACTTTATTCGCTGGCACAATGTCAGGGCACGGCAGTGACCGTCGTTAATGAGGTCAGTGACTTGAATTACAGCGCAACCGGTCTGTTAGATGGAACGGTATATTCTCTCGGGATCAGTGCCAAAAATAATTTAGGAACTAGCGACGAAGTATGTACTCCCGCGGTAGGCGTAGACACCCAGGCACC
>JAYVAZ010000233.1:0-2895 GCA_043750675.1 Pseudobdellovibrionaceae bacterium
GCCAACGCTAGTAGAGCCCATCGTCGAAAAAAAAGAACCGGTCCTTTCATTAGCCGAAGTCTGCACTTCACAATTTAAGAAATTCCCCGGAAAATTTGAAAATGAACTGCTGACTAAGGTCTGCAATAAAGTGTTGGTCGAAGACTCTTGTAAAAGTGCTGAAGGTGTTCCTATTTTTCACTACGATAAAAAGGGCACCGAAAAAGAGCCACAAAATATCTTAGTTTTTTCTTTAATACATGGCGATGAAACTTCCGCAGGTAGTGTGGTTCGCTTTTGGATGGAGCGTTTGGAAAAGATCGAACCAAGAAACAATTGGCGAGTCGTTCCGATTCTGAATCCAGATGGATTGAAGTATAAAACTCGAGTGAATGCGAATAAAGTCGATATCAATCGAAACTTTCCAACTAAAGATTGGTCAGAAAAGGCACTTTCTTATTGGAAAAAGGATACAAACTCTAACCCTAGAAGGTTTCCCGGTAATGAAGCCGCCAGCGAGCCCGAAACCAATTGCGCGATAAAACATATTCAAGACTTTAAGCCTGATTTTATTGTTTCAATTCACACCCCACTAAAAGTTTTAGATTTTGATGGACCGAAAATTAAACCACCTAAGTTTGATTATTTGCCTTGGAAATCGTTAGGAAATTTTCCGGGTAGTCTAGGAAGACTAATGTGGTTAGAGCAGAATATTCCTGTCCTTACTTTAGAAGCCAAAGAAGACTTTCCGACGAACAGCAAGCCTTGGATTCAACTGCAAGATATTATTGGTTACTTAGTCAGTCTAGAAAGTAAGAACAAAAATAATATAAAAAAATAGAGTCCAGTCTGTTTTTGTAAAACTTGTTTTAGTCATTATAAAAACAGATACTTATCAGGTGAGTTACAACGAAAATAAAAAAGCAAATAAAGAAGAGTTCTTTCGCGATGGTCAAGTTTCTTGGGCCGCCCAAGAAGTCACAAATGAAAAGCCGCCCTTTCAATCGCAAGTGGGAGTGATTTTTTTATTTGTTTTTATAGTCACTTCAGGAATTTATGCTAATTTCACTCAAGCCCCGGTTGTTATCGAAGGAATGGGTAAATTAACCAGTGAAATTCCACCGATTCCAATTAAATCCAATGTGACTTTTACGGTTGAGCAAATTTTAGTAAAAGAAAATCAAGAAGTTAAAAAAGACCAAGTATTAGTTACCTCTGCAGACAACTTGAAACCACAAGATTTGGAACGCTTTAAAAAGTTTTTAGGCGGAATTAAACGCGTGAATTTGAGACCGACAACGACTTTATGTCTAGATTGCATGAATGAAATCAACGACATCAATTCCACTTACTTAACCATTAAGGCCCAAGGCGATATGTTAAATATCGTAAGCCCGATGAACGATCAGGTTAGACAACTATCGACCCAGATCCAGAACTACAAAAACATCGACGGCAGTTTGTCTGCAGTAAAATTAAGTGTTAACAATGCCCGCAGCAAATTAAGACAAATTAAAGAGAAAAAAGCTGAAAAAATTCTTGCTAAAGAAGTTGAAGATTTAGAGGCGACCATTGTTTCGGGACAAACACAGATCAATGAAAAATTCCGTGCCGGTAGAGTCGAAATTGAAAATTCCTTAAATACCCTTCGCGCCCGAACTAAAGAATTAGAAGACAAGATAGATCAGTTTAGTCGTTTCAATAACATCAAAGCTCCCTTTGATGGAACAGTTTCTAATATTAAAGTTAAAGGTTTGGGCGAACTATTCAGTGGTGGCCAAGTATTAATGGAAATCATTCCTGCCAACCAAAAATTAATTGCGGTAATGGATATTCAAAACAAAGACGTTGCTGATATAAAAAAAGGTGACGAAGTCATCGTTGCGATCGATTCTTTACCCGAAATGGATTATGGACACGCACTTGGTAGTATTTCCGAAATAAACCGCGTAGAAAATTCAGACCAACAGCAGCAGCAGCAACAGGCAGCGGCCTACAGAATTCGTATTGCAATGCCACAGCAGTCATTAACTAAAGGTGCCGAAGAAAAACCTTTGTTGATTGGTATGACCTTTAAGGGTCGTATCGTTACCAAATACGAGTCACTATTAAAGTCAGCTTATAAAATCCTATTTAAAGTAAAAGATGATATCCAGGTTAAAAAATGATTCAAGAAGGAACCTCCTTTCTGAAGCCAGAACACGATGTTCCGGGAGATGACCAATCCTGGATCGAACAGCTGGTGGATAAATCATTTTTTAAATTTTTTCCCCAACTACAAGATCAAATTTTAGAATTAGGGCAGATCTCCAATTTCCCCGCTGGGCACAAGTTTTTTAAAGCCGATGAAAAAATGCATTCGCTATTTGTTCCGCTGAATCGTCCTTTATCTTTACGGTTTACGTCGGGAAGATTCGGTGAGGAAAAAGTTTTTTCCAACATTAAACCTTTCCATGCGGTTGGCTGCCATGAAGCCATTAACGGATCGGTATTTCCTTTTGCGATCGAAGTCGATGATCCGACTTATGTTTTTTCGATTGGAAAGGAAGACTTGCTTAGTTGCTTTAAAAATCCTGAAGAATTAAAGATTTTAGATCTTATTTGTTCATCCCAAGCATTATTTAGCTTTAGTAGTTGGTTATTGGAAGAAGGCATTGCCTTAGCCGCTATTCGAAAAATTTTATTATCTATCAAAGAAAAAACCCAGTTTGAAAAATTAAAAGAAATGCGTATCAAAAAAGTCGCATTATTTTTAATTGAAAATGGAAGTGTGCAGATTACCAAAAAGGTTGGCGAAGATGAAATTCGCGTTTTCCTGGAGACCGGAGATTGGTTTGGCGGTTCTTTGCTTCAGCCTGATGACGATCTAAAATTAGACTTTCATGTCGTTGATGATCTTTCTTTGCAGTTGATTTA
>JAYVAZ010000234.1:0-8888 GCA_043750675.1 Pseudobdellovibrionaceae bacterium
CGATTTGTGGTGCCTTGGGCAATGCAAAGGCAGCAACCGCAAAAAGCCTCGGTTGGATTTTCGAATCAAATGAATCCTGGCGACGTTTCACAGATCGCGCAGTCTAATGATTTAGCCTTCAGGGTTAAATTTATCAGTGCGAAAAAAGTAAATCTTTCCGAAATGTATTGGGTGGGATCGGTGTTGAACGTTTCCAAAGGTCTTGCGTGGGGTGATAATTTAAAACCGATCAACCGCGCTAAAGAACCCAATGAGCTGCTGCGGGAAGAGGACCTTGAGGCCAATGGCAGCGTATATCATTACCAGGTACTTTTAGAACCACGCGAGCACGAATTTTTGTTTGGTTTAGATTCTGTGATTAAAATCACACTGGGAAATCGACGACTGCAGCGATTTTCAGAAAATACTTTTCGAGTTATCAACGAAAAGAAGACATTGGGTTATTGGGGATATTCGGTTTTGCAGGATGATCCGACCAAAGAAGATCTTATGCCTTCGAAAGAAGTTTCGAATGAAAATAAAGAAACTTATTTAAAAACTACCGAATTGCCACCGCACACGCAGGAATTTGTAAATCAGACGTTACAAAAAAACCTGACCCCAGAACAAAACGTTGAATTGTTGAAGAAGTTTTTCCAGGACGGGAATTTTAAGTACACTTTGAACCCCGGATCTTACCAATCGAAAAATAGTTTAGATGAATTTTTATTTAATCGGAAACTGGGTTTCTGTGAACACTTTGCTGGTGCTTTTGCGACTTTGGCACGTTCACTAGGGGTACCTACCAGGGTTATGATCGGTTACCAAGGCGGTGAATTTAATCCGATCGGGGACTACTGGGTCTTTAGGCAGAATGATGCGCATGCCTGGGTAAGTGTTTATTTAAATAAACATTGGGAAAGAGTCGATCCGACTGCGCTGATTGCCCCTCTTAGATTTGAAATTGGCGCACAAGAATTTTTCAAACTTTCGGAAAAAGAGCGTTTCGAATTTTCCGGCGAGCAAGTTCGTACCAAGATTCAGAATAATTTTTTATTAGATCAAGCCCTGTTTTTGTTGGATTCGGTAAACTATCGGTACAGCAGTTTTCTTTTAGACTTTGACCAAGAGGGTCAGCGAGCATTCTTAACTGAGAACAAGAAGCAAATTTTTTTCGCATTATTTTTGTTTATATCACTTATAACTATTTACTCGCTATGGCAGTTAAAGAAACAGGTTCGTCCGAAGTTTTCACAACGACAAGTTAATAAATTAATTCGAACTATTCAGAAACAAGGGCTGCTGAAATCCAAGGATCAACCACCTTTAGAGTTTTTAGACTACGTTGGACAACGCAGGCCAGAACTGAAAAGGCAGATTGATGAGATCTCCCGGCTGTATGAAGATGAAATGTATAGGGAGAACCAACAAAATGAAAAATCTGATTTTAGGCCTCGTGGTTAGTTTTGCGTTTGCATCTGGTTTGTCTGCAGTGGCGTATGCCGCGCCGGTAGATAGTAATCAGAGTCTGCATGGAAGTTGGACTGGATGGGCTTACTGGCATTTTCAAGGCAGCAATGAAAAGTGCTATTCTAATATTCAATTTTCCGAAAGCTCTGCGCAAATTACCAGACAAGAAGGATTCGTCGACTGTGACTTTGCCGGGATTGATATGGGCGAAGTAGCATTGCAAAAAGACGGACAAGGAAATTTACTTTTTGATAGCGAAGTTGTGGGACACTACTCGGAATACAAAATGGATTGGGTAGAATCCTACAGTCCAACAGTAAATATCGAAGTAACAATTGAACTGGGAACGTCCAAAACAAACATGAATTACAATGAACGTTGGGTGAATTTGCAAGGGGAAGAAATTTATTTTATCGAGAATAGACTGTTCAAAAAGCAATGATAAAGTCTCATATTGAGATAATTGTAATTACTGACTCAAATGGAGCCGGCGCATTTAAAGTCTTGGTGCGATTTTTCCGATAAGTTATCTGATATGTTTAAAGCTCAATCGGGATCTTTTCAGTCTAAAATATCAATAGTCCTAATTAGCTTAGCATCGTTTTTATCGGCGTGTACTTCTGGTTTAAATGCCAGTAACACTGCCGGTAGTTCAGATGATGGTGGTGCGACTCCCACGCCTACACCCACACCGACACCACCTTGTTTTTTTACTCCCACTACAAATATGACTGCATCCGCTGTAATTGGTCAGCCCGATATGTTTAGCTCTACAGCCAACCAAGGGTTAGGTACGCCAACAGCAAAAACATTAGGTGCGCCTGATGGAGTTTCGTTTGCCAATGATCAACTGTTCGTTGCGGACGCCACCAATACTCGATACTTAGTTTATGCAACTGTGCCTACTACTGATAACGCGGATGCGGACATGGTTGTTGGGCAGGCTTCATTTTCAGCGACATCTTTAGCGGTAAATTCCAGCACAACCGGTGTCGGTCGCAATGCAGTCTGGACAGGAAGTCAGCTGATCGTTGCTGATGGATGGAACAATCGCCTTTTAGTTTACAACAGTTTCCCCAATTCAAATGGACAGGCCGCCGATTATGTTATCGGGCAGAATGATTTCACTGGGAATGCTTCGGGGCTGACGGCAACAACGATAGCATCGTTATACGGTGGTATGAGTGTGCATAACGATAAACTTTGGCTGGCAGATAATGATAACCATCGGATTATTTCTTTTGATTTACCAATTACGATGAACGGTCAGACCGCGGTTTCGGTGCTGGGGCAGCCGGACTTTGTAACCGCAACAGCAACGGCGACTGCAAAAGATTTGAATTCACCAGCGAAGGTTACATTCTATGGAAATAAAATGATTGTGGCTGATCGTTGGAATAGTCGAGTACTGGTTTTTAACTCGGTTCCGGCGGCAAATTACATCGCTGCTGATGTGGTGATTGGACAAGCCGACTTCGTAAGCTCAACTGCAAACGAAGGTGGATCGCCGACTGACCAATCTCTAAATCAGCCGCACTCAGTTGCTGTTGATCAAGACGGACGGCTTTATGTTGCGGATACTTTGAACCATCGAATTTTAGTTTATAATACCATTCCCACCGCAAATCATGCGCATGCGAATATGGTTATCGGCCAAGCTAACTTTACATCGGTTTCTGCGAATGCGGGGGGATCTGCCAGTGCGCAGACGATGAATCGATCGACGGATGTTGCGTTTGGCCAGTGTTCGCTGATAGTGGGTGACCAGGGCAATAACCGGGTCCTCATCTTCAAGTAAGCTCGTGGCCTAACATCTTCAAGTAGGCCGATCGGCCTTATACCTTAGGATTACGTTATAAATCGCTTGATTTCACTTCGATGGGAATTTTAGATCCGGTTTTGGAGATTTGCATTTTGTCCCAGGAAAGAATTGAACCATTCAGAATAACTTTTGCCAATTTACTGTTGGTTTCTGACAAGGGTAAAACGAATTTTTGCGATTTTGCCAAAGAAAAATCTAAATTCAAAGTCACTTCACGTTTACTTTTTTTATTTAACTGTTCGGCCTCGCACTGAACTTTGAGTTCATTTTTTGTAAATTCAATTTGATCGAAAGAGATGCAGTCGATGGTGCCCACCGGTTTCCAAGTTCCATGAAGCAGTTTCAAAACCTGAGGTGGCTTCCCATATCCCAGTGTCCATTGTTTTATTAATAATTTCACTGCAACCGGTTCCTTTTTGTTTTTTTCTTCATCTTCCTTTAGGTCCGTCTCAAAAATAAATAATCCGATGATTTCTTCTTTGGTATTCAATTTTGGCATCGGCAATTTTTCGGCTTTTATTTCGACCGGGTTGAACAAAACCAATTGTGATTTTTTTTTCTTAAAAATATTAATCATGATTTCATCATTATAAAGATTTGATATGACTTTGATTTGGGCTTCGGCACTGAAAGTGCAAAAAAGTGTTAGCAAGATAAAAAATATTCGATTCATCATTGAACACCCGCTGCATCTACATCGGGATGATTTGATCCGTCTGGTGAATTCAATCCTTGGCCCGGAGGTGAGTCAGAAGTTTTACTTTCGTATTCTGCGCAGGTTTTCCAAATTTGATCAAAATTTCCAATGGGCTTGTTACAGAAGAAAATTCCTTGAACCCATTTTTGTAAGGAAGCCAAATTGGCTGTCGTTTTGGAATAACTGATAATTTGTTGATGACCAACCAATTGATGACCTGACATTTTTATCGAATCGATAAGGCCCTGAAGGTTTGCAGCAGTAAATGGTTGGATATCGTGGTTAAGGACAATACCACCACTGTGCGAGCAGATTTGTTTCAGTACCGAATCAGGCAAAGCTTTGCGTTTAATGGCTGACCAATCCCAGCTGTCTATATCCCAGTGAAATAAATAATAGCCATTTGCCAGCACTTGATTCTGTACATTTTCAGACCAAATCTTATCTTGTGGGTCTTCTACGTCGAACCAACCACCGCCGAAGGGAAATCGAAACGGCAAAGGTTTGGCCAGATTAAATTTTGAAATGACTTTGTAGGACTTTTCTAAGTTGGCTTGAATCTTTGGCTTTTCTGATGATTCTGAATGCGGAATGTGTTCATAAGAATGCGAGCCAACGGTGTGACCTTCCAATTTCATTCGTTCGATCAGTTTCAATAATTTTAACTCTTCTTCGGTAGGTTGTTTCCCGACCGCTAAAGAAGGGAAATGTTCCATGGTAACTAGAAAGGTGGCTTTGACATGATTTTTTTTCAGAATATCTAAAATCAATTCGGTTTCGGGCAATTGCGGGCCATCATCAAAAGTGAGGTGAACCGGATACGACTTATCTCCCTCACAATTCATTTTTTTTGGTAGATAAACAACGTCTTCGGCCCCAGCCGTGGCCAACATCAGAAAACTAAAAGTTAAAAAAACAAAAGTTCGAATCATTCATTACCATTTCGAGTGTTCTCTATAATTAAATCATTGAATTGGCCGGTTGGGGCAAAAAAGAAAGAGTGCGTCATGTGTTTTTTGCAAGTTTTGATGTTTTAGAATGGATTCTTAGTTGGATAGCTATTTATGATTAAAGAGGACGATTAAACCTAAAGGAACTTTATGAGAAATATCAGCCAGGCAAAACCGGACCCGTCTTTTAGTGGCGGTTTGAAATACCCAGCAAGTGGCAATGACCATAAAGAAGTTATTTTTGCCAGTGAAAAACAAATCCGCGATTTTTATGAAAAAGGCTATTTCGTCATAAAAGGGCTTTTTTCCAAAGAAGATGTACAGACTTTTAGTGATGCTTTCGATCGTTTGCAAGAAGAGGCAAAAAAATTTGATGAAACTACAATTCATCGTGGATCGCAGTTTGTTGTTCAAGGTTCACGAATCGATCGCATTGTTTGGATGGGTGGGGCTGAACCGGTATTATTAACCGCCGGTGAAGATCCACGAATGTTAACCGTAGTTTCGCAGATTTTAAATCACACAGAATTTCATCAATTGATTTGTCAGGGGCATTACAAATTGCCTGGCGATACGGTGAAGTTTGATTGGCATCAAGACTGTCAGCATCGCGGAATAGGAACTGCGGACTGGAATGATATTGATGGCAAAGGCAGTTATGTTCAGACCATGATGGCCATTGATGAAGTCACGATGGAAAACGGTCCCGTCAGTTTCGTTCCCACCCCAGCAAGTGCAGGATATTTAGGGTTAGATCGCTCCCTTGCTCCGGAAAAATTGTTCGATATTGATTCTGGTGTACCTTGTTTAATGCAGCCCGGGGATGTGGCCTTTTTTAGTCCCTATTCCGTTCACGGCAGTCAGCCGAATAATTCTACTGGTCGGCGCCGAGTATTTATTAACGGATTTGCATTAATTGGCGCAAATAAAAAGCAATATCCTGGCGAAGGTTCGGGCCGGATGGTGGGCCTTAAAAAAGATAATTAATTTAAAAAGTCTCTGACAAATTCATTATGAGGATTCCGGCAAACTTCTTCTACGGATCCTTTTTGAATCACCTCACCTTTGTCCATAATTACGACAGCGTCGCTCATCGTTTTAGCCTCGGTTTGATCGTGAGTTACAAAAACCATAGTTAAATGTAAAGATTTTTGAATTTTTTTAATATCATTGCGCATTTTTTCGCGAAGTTTGGAATCTAGATTCGAAAGTGGTTCGTCTAACAAAAGGGCTTTGGGTTTCATGACTAAACCCCTAGCCAAAGCCACGCGCTGTTGTTGGCCTCCAGACAGTTGATCCGGCATTCTATCGGCTAGATGAGGCATCTCTACTATTTCAAGAATTTCCATAACCTGAGTTTTAATTTCTTGGGCCTGAATTTTTTTAATTTTAAGTGGAAAGGCTATATTTTCAAAAACCGTCATGTGCGGCCAAACCGCATAGGATTGAAAAACCATTCCAAAATGCCGGTGTTCCGGCGGAACAAAAATGTTTTTGTCGGGAGAGGAAAGAACGGTATCTTGAATTTTAATTTCACCTTCGCTATTTTTTTCCAAGCCCGCCAACATTCGAAGGCAAGTTGTTTTGCCACAGCCCGAAGGCCCAAGAAGACTAACGAATTGTCCTTGTTCAATGTCTAATGAAAAATTTTTGATAATCTCTACATTGCCGAAAAATTTTCTAACTTTGTCGAATCGGATGTAACTCATAAACCGTATTTTCCTTTAGAGTATTTTTTTAGTAAAAAATTATTTACCATAATAAATAGAAAGATAAGACAGGCAAGCACTGCTGAGCCGCCTCCATAATTATCTGAATATTCTTGCAGCTGATAAATCATTGTTCCAATGGTTTCCATCCCAGGACCGGTTAGTAGAATGGAAATAGTTAGTTCGCTGAAACTAGGAATAAAAACGAAGAATAAACTAGCCAACAAGGCCGGTCGTATAAGGGGAATCCAAATTTTAACAAAAGTTGCGAACAGGGGTGCGCCCGAGGTTTCGGCAGACTCAATCAATGAACTGTGAATTCTAAAAAGTTGATCAAAAATCGGTTTGAAGGCCTGATTTAAAAATTTTATTGAAAATGCCAAAATGAAAATCGAAAGAGTATTGTAAATAGAAAAATTCAAACCATAAAAGTCTCTGCTAAAACAGAAGATTAAGGAGATTGCGATTACTGTTCCCGGCACCGAATTGGGAAGTGCGATCAGAAAGTTTAATAAGGGGAGGCCCTTTTTCCTGGTGTAGAACATAAACAGGCTTAAGAAAAAACTAAAAGTCGTGCACAGCAAGAATACGGTAGTAGCAATACTCATTGAATTTTTAAAAGCCCGACCCAATTCGCCGGTTTCATTCAGCACGCGCTCGAAATTAGCGAAGGATAAGTTGGCAAAACTCAATGTACCTTGCTGTTTACTTAAGGCGGAAGCAAAAAGACTTCCCATTGGCAAGATCAGAACAAACGTCACCAGTAAAGCAAGAAAACTAAAAGCCGTCCAACGCCGCCGTTTTAAATCAATTAGGTTCGATCGGCTGGCTTTTCCAGAGACGGTTTGGAAACTTTTGTTTTTAGTAAAAAATTGGGTCATTAAAATCACGGCAAAAGTAATCAACAGCAAGAATTCCGAAAGCGAAATTGATTTTAACAAACCACTTTCAGTTCCCATTTTCTGCAATTGGTAAATTTCAGTAGTCAGCAATTTAAAACCGCCCGGGCCACCGATCATGGCCGGCACTCCAAAACTGGCTAGGCTGGCTAGTGCTACCAGCAAACTGCTGTTTGTTAGGGTGGATCGGATCAAAGGCAGAGTGATAGAGAAAAAGAGGCGCACGGGACTGGCGCCACTAATTTGCGCAGCTTCTTCCAGCGAACTATCCATCTGTTCCAAAGCAGCACAAGTAGAAATAAAAATGAATGTAAACAAAAACGAGGACTCAATAAATATAAGACCATAAATACTATAAATGTTGATCGTGTTTTCACCCAAAATTTGATTAAATACTCCGTTACTTGGGTTAGCTAAAAAAATCCATGCAATAGCACCGAAAAAAGGCGGAATCGCATAGGGTAGGCTCAGTAGGGTCTTTAAATTCTTAGCGAACGGAATGTTTGTACGGGTCACTAACCAAGCGCTGGGAATCGCGATTAAATTGCTAATGAATACTGTCCCGATTAAAACAAAGAAAGTATTTCGGAATGACTTTAGCAATCCTGGGTTGTCAAAGAGACTAACCATCAAGGCGACAGGGTCTTTTCCAAACTGTATGGGAACCCAATAGATTTTTATCAACGGGTAAATCAGAAATAACAATAGGAAAAAAACAAAACCCAACAAAGTTAAGATTTTTGTTGGGTTTGTGTTTTCTAACCAGAAGTATCGTTGTGTTCTGCGATACAGTAACTTCATCGTTTAACGACTATTGAAACATGATTTGTGAGAATTGGTCTTTAATTTTTTCGCGAGAATCCATAAATTCTTTAATCAATTCAGGACTCCACTTTTTAGCTGTGGCCAAAACAGTTTTTAATTCTGGCGCCCCTTTCGGTGGAGCGATTTTTGGCAATGGGGAATACATATAGGATTTTGTCATCGCCAATTGTCCCGGCTCGGAATACATCCAATCAACAAATTTTTCAGCAGCCGCTTTGTTTGCAGATCTATTAGTAATCGCGATAACGTTATTCTGAATAATTGCTCCGTCTTGAGGAACGACAAACTTAATTCTTTTATCTGTATCCTGGAAACGAAGAACGTTTTCCATCAAAACCCAACCAATAGGGCGTTCTTTGCTTTGTAATCGTTTAATAACGGAACCGTTGCTGCCTTCGCTAATGGTATCATTGGCTTTTAAAGATTTAAAAAAGTCCCAACCGTATTTCTTTTGCAAGAAAGCAACTGTAGTGAAATTAGTTCCCGAAGTCAGAGGACTTCCCGCCGAAAATTTGCCTTTCCATTTCGGAGCAGTAA
>JAYVAZ010000235.1:0-4742 GCA_043750675.1 Pseudobdellovibrionaceae bacterium
GCCCATGTCAAAGAGTTGGTTGAACAAAATTTTGAAAAATATAAAAGTTATGGATTAGAAGCGGGGATTTTTTCGGCAAGTTTAGGAAAAAAGGATCGCGATCAAAAGGCCATTTTTGGCAGCGTTCAATCTGTGGCGCGGGCCTCAGAAGATTTTTTTAATAATTTTTCTTTGTTAGTTATAGATGAATGTCACCGCGTCGCCGACGAAAGTGATTCCCAATACCAGGAAGTGGTCAAAATTTTAATCGAAAAAAATCCCGGTCTTTGTATTTTGGGTCTTACCGCAACTCCGTTTCGTTTGGGTTTAGGTTGGATTTATGAATATTCTCAGCGCGGCGAAATCAAAACCGATAAAAAAAGATTTTTCAAACAATGTGTTTATGAACTACCGTTAGCATATATGATCAAAAAAGGTTATTTAACCATTCCAGTAAAGGTAGACATTCCGGTAACAAGTTATGATTTTTCCGAACTAATAGATAAAAACCGAATGTACACTGCAGCCGAAGTCGAAGAAGTTTTAAAATCGCAGAAACGTCTGACTCCACTAATTATCAAAAATATAATCGACATCACTGAAAGATTTGACCGCCAAGGGGTCATGATTTTTAGCAGTTCGGTAAAACACGCAGAAGAAATCATGTCACATTTGCCACCCGACCAAGCCAGAGTTGTACTGGGTGAAACATTGATCAGCGATCGAAATGAAATTGTCCAAGATTTCAAAAAGAAAAAATTTAAATACCTGGTTAATGTGTCGGTATTGACGACGGGGTTTGATGCGCCTCATGTAGATATGATTGCAATCATGCGTCCGACCGAATCAAATAGTTTATACCAACAGATCGTTGGACGCGGCCTTCGAATTTCTGAAGGCAAAAAAGAATGTTATGTCTTAGACTATACTGGAATTGGCCATGATATCTTTGCTCCGGAAATCAGCGATAAACGACCGGGGAAAGATACAGTTGCTGTTCAGGTCAGTTGTCCAAAGTGTTCGTTCGAAAATGATTTTTGGGGATATGCTGACGATGACGGCGTAATGATTGAACATTTTGGGCGCAAGTGTAAAGGTGCGGTTCAAAACCCTGAAACTTTAGAAATCGTTCCGTGTGGATTTCGATTTCGATTAAAAATATGCCATGCTTGCGGATCGGAAAATGATATCACCGCCAGAGCTTGCGAAAAATGTGAGGCCGTATTAATTGATGCCGATGCAAAATTAAAACAGGCTAGGTTGTCTAAAAATGCTCATGTATTAACGCCGGAAAAAATTACTTTTGATGAACGTTTGGATAAAAATTCGCATGCTTATTTGGAAATTAAATATTTTGATGTAAACGCACAGTATGTTAGTGAAGCTCATTTTTTTAATCATCCTTCATCAATCAAAAAATTTAATATTAATTTTTTACGTTCGCATTTGAAACGACCCGAGCTGGCTATGGACCTAACAACCCCGCAAGAAGTGATTAAATACCAACGTTTGTTTCGACTACCTTCTTTTGTAATCGCTCGCAAACAAGACAAGTTCTGGAAGATAACAGAAAAAGTTTTTGCGGAAGAACTGTAGTAAATTCAGATACTTCTAGTCGCCTTCGCCATCGGACATTTGTTTCAAAACTTCGGCGATGGTTTCAGAATCAATACCTGCTTTTTTCATTAACGACTTTGCGCGCCCAAAGTCATCAGAGTCGATGGCCTCAAAAAAAGCATCGACTTTGCCAATTTCGGCGAGTTTTTCTAATACCAAAGTTCCTTCAAAATCTTTTTCATCCATAGTTTTACATTTTGAATCTGGCTTTTATTTTAGTCAAGACACGGTTAGATTGTGGACATCCACTTGGCAAGGCCTTACGATTCCTTGTATCTTAAAACAAGGAGCAAAGATGAATATAAACGGAAATACGATTTTGATAACAGGCGGCGCCAGCGGGATCGGTCTAGAATTAGTAAAACAACTTACTCCATTAAAAAACACTATTTTAATTACAGGCCGCGACCAAAATAAATTAGATAAGGCGAAAAAACTTTATCCCGGTATTCATACTTTCCAGAGTGACGTCAGTGATCCCAAAGCGATTTCGGCACTATTTGAAAAAGTGACCAAAGAGTTTCCAGAATTGAATATTTTGATAAATAATGCCGGAGTAATGAAAGTAATTAATATCCACGATAGTGCAGAAGATTTAGTAGAGCTAACCAGAGAAATCGATATTAATTTTGCCGGTCCGGTACGTATGACTAAAAAGTTTTTACCTCACTTAAAAAAGAAATCGAATGCTGCTATCGTAAACGTTTCTTCGGGTTTGGCGTTTACTCCACTTCCTTCATCGCCAGTTTATTGTGCAACCAAAGCGGCAATGCATTCCTTTTCCCTTTCCCTACGGGTGCAATTGAAAAAAACCAACGTGAAAGTATTTGAACTGGCTCCACCGGCCACAAAAACTGAATTATTAGGGGAATTCGATCCTGAAGATATGAAGGGTATA
Organism: Pseudobdellovibrionaceae bacterium; assembly: GCA_043750675.1. GTDB lineage: Bacteria > Bdellovibrionota > Bdellovibrionia > Bdellovibrionales > Bdellovibrionaceae > JAYSSX01. Next base: position 2,495 of record JAYVAZ010000235.1, read on the forward strand.
TCGATCATGACAGTAGAAAAAATGGTTGAATGCGCAGTGGAAGGTATGAAAAATGATCAGTTGGAAATTCGTCCGGGCCAAAGTAATCAGCTGAAGTTTATGAGCCGTTTGGCACCACAGTTTATTTTAAATCAAATGAGTAAACCGGTTGATCGAATGCTTTCAAAAGTGCAGTAATTTAAATATAGTAACCCCATCGCACTGTTTAAACAGTTGTGGAAACGGTAGCAGCAGTAGATATTGCTGCCGTGGGAATATTAAGTCTGTCTAGCGCTTCGAAAATAATTGTTGCTGTTCTTTTAACTGCTGTAGTTGTTATGGCAGGTCTGGTTTGGATGAAGACGCGGGAACCACAGTTTGGTGGAGATTTTACCTTAACTTACCGGGAGCAACCTTGGACTTTGTCGGAAAAAGCCAAACGATTAAATTTGCTATATGTTGGTTATGTTAAATGTCCTGATGTTTGTCCTTTAAGTCTTAGTCATTCAGGACAAGCGTTCAAAAAATTAAATGACGATGAAAAAAGCAAAGTCCAATTAGCATTTATTAGCGTCGATTCCGCCCATGACACGCCTTCATCAGTAGCCGATTATGCAGAAAATTTTTATTCTGATTTTATAGGGTTATCTGGTACCGAAGAAGAAATTAAAAATGCCATTGATTTGTTTGGTGCCAGTTTTATCGTTGAAGCGAATCCAAAATCATATTTAGGTTATTCTATAGCGCATACCGACCGACTATTTTTTCTAGATAAACGTGGCAATGTAATTGATTCCATCGGCAACCCTAGATCCGCTGACGAAATTCTAACTAAAATAAGAGGACATTTATGAATTCGATATTATCTGTATTTTTTTTCCTGGCAGCCTTAATTTCGGGAAGTGTTTTTGCCAAATCAACGGTTCCTGAAATTTCGGCGGCTGATGCCAGAATTTTAATTCCGATGAAAGGCACGACAGTTACTGCCGGATATGCCACTATAAAAAATGACTCTTCGGAAGAAGTCAGTTTAGTGATTACGCGGGTTAAACCATTCAAAGCCGTAGAATTGCACGAAACCTATGAAGCCGCGGGAAAAATGGGAATGCGAAAAATTGCAAAGATTTTAGTTCCTGCTCATCAAAGTTTTGAATTAAAGCCGGGTGCAAGTCATATTATGCTTTTTGATCCGATCAAAGAACTAAAAATCGGTGAAACGGTTGAAGTTAGTTTCACCGCCAACGGTAAAGCCCTAACCTTGAAATTTAGAATTGTTGATCGCGACGAAAATACTGAAGGTCAGCACCATTAGTTTTTTAATTAAATCAATTTTTTAACTAGGTCTACTGTTCGGCGAACTAGTTCGAAAGAACTGTCGTGTAGGGCTTCCCTGAATCAAGGAGTCTGTTTTTCCGACAAGGAGCCAGTCAAGTAAAGTTTCGTTAATATTTATAGGTATATGATTTGCATTATTAATGGAATTAATCGAGATGAAACTCTTTGCGAAAGGGATTTTATGAATACAACAACGGAAAAAACTGCGGGAAGTAAAAATCTAAGTTCCAATTCTCCGCCTTTAATAATTAAAAGAACCATTCATGCCCCGGTGGAACGTATCTGGAAAGCCTGGTCAGATTCTGTTTTATTTGAACAATGGAGTTCTCCCAGAGGTTATTCAATTCCCAGTGCGGTAATTGATTTTCGCGTGGGCGGAAAATATCTTTTTGCAATGCAGGATCCTGAAGGTAAAAAACTAACTTGGGGGGCAGGCGTTTACAAAGAAATCAGTCCTTTTTCCAAAATTGTATATGCTGATCATTTTTCTGACGACAAGGGAAATATCATTTCTCCGAAAGAAGCCGGTATTGAAAATTGGGAAGGTTCGGGGCGTGCGATGATCACAGTTGAATTTGAAAATAACGGATTCGAGGATACCACTATTACTTTAACTCATGAAGGTATTCCTAAGTCTGCACAGGATGATTGTGAAGCGGGATGGGGTGAGTGTCTGGACAAACTTAGAATTTTAGAGGAACGATCTTAAAACAGATCATGACTTAGTTATTTTGTAAGCCAATCAAAAATCAGTCCTTGTTCCATCATTTCTAAAGGACTTATTTTACCGAAATATTCATTAGGGCGCCATTCTTGGGTGTCCTCGAAATAGTCAAACCAAGGAGAGACCCCGATAACCAAGTTATACCTTTGTACCGTCGTTTTTTCTCGGCACCAAACCCGATGTGGAAGATTGGTGTCCCAAGTATAGGCA
>JAYVAZ010000236.1:0-2281 GCA_043750675.1 Pseudobdellovibrionaceae bacterium
GCACTCACCTTCCAGCCTTACTCCTTCTACGGAAAGAATTTCAGGTTTGATCCCAAACATAGGTAAAGTCGCTGATCCTGGTTTTGTCTTCGTGATGCCAGCAATGGGTGAAATTAGTACACCACCAGTTTCGGTCTGCCACCAAGTATCGACGATGGGACAACGTCCGTTACCGACGACTCGGTCATACCAGTTCCACGCTTCCGGATTAATCGGTTCACCCACGGTTCCCAAAACTCGCAAACTTTTGCGTGAACTGCTGGTCACATAAGTATCTCCTTCGCGCATTAATGCTCGAATAGCAGTGGTGGCTGTATAAAAAATATTTACTTGATGTTTATCAATAACCTGCCAAAAACGTGAAGGCGTCGGATAATTAGGAACTCCTTCAAAAATAACCGAAGTAGCACCATTCGCCAGCGGACCGTAGACGATATAGGTATGACCTGTCACCCAACCAACATCGGCCGTACACCAATACACTTCGCCTTTTTTGTATTGGAAAACGGTTTCATGTGTAAATTGCGAAAAAACCAAATATCCACCCGTTGTGTGCAGTACTCCCTTTGGTTTCCCGGTTGAACCTGAAGTATAAAGAATAAACAAAGGGTCTTCCGAATCCATCATAACTGGAGGATAAAACGTGTCTTTGTTTTTCATTTCGTCGTGCCACCACAAATCGGTTTCGGCGTTCCAAGGAATGGATTCAGAATTAGTGATTTTTAGGGTCAAAACGTGTCTAACTTTAGGGTTGGCTTTAAGACCGGCTTTGGCTTCTTTCAATTTACTCAGTGCCGTCGTGACATTTTGTTTTAGAGGAATGACCTTTCCCATTCTACGACCTTCATCAGCAGTAATAATAAAATCAGACTGTCCATCTTCGATTCGATCGACAATCGAATCTGGCGAAAATCCTGCAAAAATAACTGAGTGAATCGCACCAATTCGCGCGCAAGCCAGCAAGGAATAAACAGCTTCAGGTACCATCGGTAAATAAATCGTAACTCGATCGCCTTTTTTCACTCCACGCGAAGTCAACACGTGCGCCAATTGGCAAACATGATCATGCAATTGCTGGTAAGTTATTTTTTTAGACTCGCCATTAATATTATCAGGCTCCCAAATAAATGCGGTTTGTTGAGCCATGGTCGGCAAATGGCGATCAATGCAATTATAAGAGATATTTAATTTACCATTTAGGAACCACTTTATACTGACCGGTTTTTCGAAAGAAACTTCTTTAACTTTGGTGTACGGCTGATCCCAGTGGATGGCTTTTGCCTGGTCATCCCAAAATTTTTCGTTTTCGGAAATCGATTGGTTATAGAGTCGATTGTATTCAGATTGATCTTTTAAAAGCATAAAGCCCTCACCAGTGTTCGTTTAGACGACTCTAAAACTAACACTAGAGAGGGCTTTGTCAAGAACCCCACGATCCTACGACTGCGGGTTCATAAAATTAAATATTAACTTAATTAACATCCTTATAGTCGGCGTCGATGACATCATCGCCACCTTTTTTACCATCAGCGGCACCGGCCTCTGCCGTTGCTTCTGTTGATCCGGCTTCACCGGCAGGAGCGCCACCATTAGCCTTGTACATCTGCTCGGCAATTTTGTGCGAAGCAGTTTGCAATGCTTCAAAAGCCTTTTTCAACTCTTCAGGGCTAGCTGACTTGTTTTCTAAAACTTTCTTAGCCGCCTCTAATGATTCCTCAACCGGCTTTTTATCGGCAGCAGCAATATTGCTGTTTTCCTTTAAAAGCTTCTCAGTTTGGAAAACCATATTATCCAAGTTATTTCGTGCACTAGCTGCTTCAAATTTTTCTTCGTCTTCTTTTTTGAAGGCTTCTGCATCGTTAACCGCTTTTTTGATTTCGTCTTCAGATAATCCACTTTGAGCCGTAATTTTAATTTGTTGTGATTTACCTGTCGCTTTATCTTTAGCATGAACGCTTAAAATACCGTTGGCATCCAAATCAAAAGTAACTTCGATTTGCGGAGTCCCACGAGGAGCCGAAGGTAATCCCGTTAATTCAAAACGTCCCAAAGTTTTATTATCGCTTGCCATCTTACGTTCACCCTGAAGGACGTGAATGTCTACACCAGGTTGATTGTCCGCAGCCGTCGAAAACACTTGCGATTTTTTAGTTGGAATAGTGGTATTTCTTTCGATTAACGGAGTCATTACACTGCCCATCGTTTCGATACCTAAAGACAATGGAGTTACGTCTAATAACAACACATCTTTAACATCACCGGCTAAAACTCCACCTTGAAC
>JAYVAZ010000237.1:0-1993 GCA_043750675.1 Pseudobdellovibrionaceae bacterium
AGCGGTGAACCCGGTTTAACCAGATCCCCTTCTCGAACATACAAATTTCTTACGGCTAACGGAATCCCAGCACGAACATGAAATATTTTGTCCTAGTTCACAGTGCCTAATCCATATGTACTTTCGACAATATCGCCATGTTTTGGATTTACTCTTTTTTGATTGCTATTTGATTTTACAAAAACGAACAGGACGATACTTAAAAAAAATATCATCAAAATAGAAACCCAGACTTTTTTAGACTTTGTCAAAAGTACATATGGATTAGGCACTGTGAACTCGGACAAAATATTTCATGTTCGTGCTGGGATTCCGTTAGCCGTAAGAAATTTGTATGTTCGAGAAGGGGATCTGGTTAAACCGGGTTCACCGCTACTAAAACTTGACGAAAGTGTTATGCGATCGCCAATTGATGGAACAGTGACTGCGATATCCTACAAAGATGGAGAGCTAGTTACGCCGCAGATTTCAATCGTCACGGTTACAAATTTGAAAAGTCTGTTCTTAGAAGTAAGTTTAGAGCAACAATCCATATTGCGCGTAAAAAAAGATCAGGCCGTCATTGTCTCGTTTGAAAGTTTGAGAAATGAAAAATCCGAAGGGGTCGTAGCTTCTGTTTATCCGCGGGATAATCAATTTGTTGTCCGTATCGACTTGAAAACTTGGCCGACTGGGGTCATTCCAGGAATGACGGCGGATGTTGCCATAGTGGTAGGTAGTAAAAAAAGTGCTTTGTTGATTCCAATTACTACAGTCGTCGCCGGACAAGTAACTCGTATTCGCGGGGGCAAAAAGGAACGCGTGCCCATTAAGCTTGGAATTATAAATGGTGAGTGGGCCGAAGTGATTTCTGATAATATTTTAGAAGATGATGAGCTTCTTACAAGAAAGTAGTAAGTCATGTTTTTTCTAGCCATTCGCCATTTAATGAGTAGAAAAAAGCAAACGAGTTTAACTCTACTGGGAATTATTTTAGGAACGGCTGCCTATATTGCTATTTCAGGCATGATGTTAGGTTTTCAAATATTTATAGTCGATCAACTTGTAAATAATGATTCTCATCTTCGTATTAAGGCCCGGGAAGAAATGGTCACTGAGAAAAGTATGGAGCTAGCTTTTTTTGACAAAAACACAGTCATTAACTGGATCAAGCCGCCATCAGGCCGGAAAGATAACACGTACATATTATCTCCTGGCGAATGGCTGATGCGATTGGAAGCGGATGAAAGAGTTTCTGGTTTTTCACCCCAGTTAATTATTCAAGGAATAGCGACCTATGGTCGGGTTGCTCAAGGAATTAGTTTAGTTGGATCCGAGCCCGAAATGCAAAAAACGGTTTCCGATATCGAAGGCTCAATGGTCAGCGGTAAATTTGCGGACATTGGTAAAACTGGAAATCGTATTGCAGTAGGGGACGAATTCCTAAAAAAAATCGGCGCTGCAAAAGGAGAAACAATTCTTCTCACTGTGGGTAAGGGTTTACCTCAACCTTTTCGCATTGTTTCCGTATTTCACTTAGGTGTTAAGTCCATGGATGAGACTCGAATTTTTACGACACTAAGTGACTTGCAGCAGCTCAATCAAACCCCAAGTCGAATTTCTGACATTGCTGTTCGCTTGAACGACGTTAGAATGGCAGCAGAAGTTGCTTCAACTTATAATCTTTTGGGACCAGAGAAAGTTCAAAGTTGGGACCAATCCAACGAAGGGATTTTGTCCGTTTTTAAAACGCAGGATATCGTTCGTAATTCGATGACGGTTTCGATTTTGATTGTTGCTGGATTCGGAATCTATAATATTTTAAGTTTAGCGGTCACGCATAAACGGCGTGAAATCGCTATTTTACGTTCCATGGGGTTTGAGCCGCAAGACATTACGAATCTATTTTTTATACAGGGAATTATTCTTGGTTTTATCGGTGGGGTGATTGGCCTAGGCTTAGGTTTCATTGTTTGTTTTATAATGTCTAAGATAGAAATATCGGCCGATCGGG
>JAYVAZ010000238.1:0-6220 GCA_043750675.1 Pseudobdellovibrionaceae bacterium
GGTATTGAAGATCGCTAGCCGAGTTTAACTGAACACGGTGAATAAGATCACCAGGAAGCTCATAGAAATGGTTATATTTTAGGAACCAGCGATTGATCACATCATTTTCTTCAGTAGAATTCCTAAACGAATTGATTCTAGATTCATCTGCGAAGCGTTTATCTGCAAGTAAAGAAGTATTTAGTTCTCCACCGCTGGTTTCAGATAAAACATAACGGTAATTTAATAACGACTTAGGGCCTCGTCGTTCGTAATTTTTTAAGGTTAAGGTCGCGTCCTGACTGCGATCAATGGCCCAGAAAAGACTTTGTGAGATCGTTAATCCGCCCGATTTCGAACTTTCAAATTCCGGTGTCAATAGTCCGGTTTGACGATCGCTTTTAAGAGGAACGATCAAATACGGCATCCAAAATACCGGGATTCCGCCCACATTTAAAAGGGAGTTTTTAATATAAGCATAGCCGCCTAATTCAGCGCGAATACTTTTCCCATTAAAACTCCAGGCTTCGGGACAAGTTGTACAGGTTGTGTATTTCGCGTTGTTGGCTAGGAAGTCAATGTGACTGGTTTTGTGAATGACATCACCTTCAAACAGGACAGTCCCTGAACGAACAAAGCCGTTGTAGATAATTCCTGTGTCGGCTTCGTAGTCCAAAAGAATGCGCGTTCCACCAATGTCGGCCTGTTGAGTAACTACCAACACATCGCCTTTAGCATCGATGATTTTTGAACGTAAATTGATCGTCGCCGAGTCGCAACTGAGATGTTCATTCTGATAAATGATCTGAACTTTGCCCTTAAGTTCAATCATATCGTTTTCACGATCTTGTAAAAAATCATCTGCATTGATGATCATACCTTGAATTTTTGTTCCTTCAGGTTCTTTAGGTTTAGGAGTTGCAGCAGGGTTGGGCTTATTTTGAATAGGAATGGGATTGGTTTGCGACCAACCCGAAACTCCCAATAAAAAAATAAGCGGAAAAAGGAACTTTGAAATCATTATTTTGTTTTCATCACAAAAACACCATCCCAGTTTTCTGGTGGTGGTTCGACTAAATATTCTTCGCAGCGTTCAATATACAATTCGCAGACGGGGTCATTCGGTACAGTAGCCAGCCCCTTTTTGAAACTAGAAATGGCTTCTGTGAATTTTTTCATCTGGTACTCGGTGTAACCTTGGTTAAAGGCTAAAAGCATAGCGTTAATTTCTTTGGTCGTGGAGCCTTCGGCGATTAATTCAAAAATCTTAACCGGTTCATTTTTCCCTTTTACTTTAACTTGGTCTACTTCGCGCGTGACAAATTTATCTTTCACTTCTGCATGAGTAAATTGGCTAATGATAATTCTTGTTCCGTACTCCTTATTAATACCTTCCAATCGAGATCCTAGATTTACGGAGTCTCCCATCACGGTATAACTGCGTACGATGTCCGACCCCATGTTTCCCACACTCATGTCGCCTGTATTAATACCGATACCGATATCAATTTCAGGAAGATTTTTTGCCTTGAATTCTAACTGAATCTGTTTTAATTTTTCAATACTTTGCAAGGCACACCGACAGGCATGGGTCGCATGATCTGGAAAATAAATGGGAGCCCCAAAAAACGCCATAATCGCATCACCCATGTATTTATCTAGCGTTCCTTTATTTTGGAAAATAATATTCGTCATCGGCGTCAAATACATATTCAGAACGTCTGACAAGGCGGATGGGTCCAGTTTTTCCGAAATGGTGGTGAATCCACGCACGTCAGAAAAACTGACGCTCATTCGTATTTTTTTACCGCCTAATTCAATATTTTCGGGATCTTTTAAGATTTCGTCGACGATCGCCGGCGAAACGTACTTGGAGAATGTGCTACGCAAATGTTTCTTTTTTCGCTCTTCAGTTAAATATTTATAAAACGTCAAAGCCGTATAAAGGAACAACACAAAGATAGCTGGCAGAGCCATTGTCGTAACGAGGCCTTGTTTTAACAAGTACTGATCCAGTACAAACACAACGATCAAACATAAAGCAGTTAACGAAAATCCAATGACGGCGCCTGATTGCGCGATAAAAATCGAAAACAATCCACCAACAACTAAAATCGAAAACAGCATGATTTTCTTTTCATTGGAAACAGTTTTGATGAAATTCTTATCAAACAAATTGGCTAGCATATTCAAATGGGTTTCGGGTCCCGGGAAGGCTTTTTCAAAGGGAGTTACTCGGAGATCGTAGACACCGATTGCTGTCGCCCCGAAGATAAAAGACTTTCCATTAATGAATTCGGCCTTATCAACTTCAAATTCCAAGGTCTCCCAACGTTTCGTTTGTGAATTAAACTTTGCCTGTGAAACAGTGGCCGTTTTTTTATCATTAAGAAGTTCTTTGGCCGGCAGATAAGGAAACGAGTTCGTACCCCCAGCATAATTGATTGCAAGCTTCGCCTGGGCATCAACCGGAATTTCGGAAATGACCTGGTCGGTATTGGGATCTTTGATTTCGAATTTAGTGATCTTCTTTTGTTTCTGGTTGGACGGATCAGTATTGATTTCCACAATGGCCTGATAGCCGTTCGCGACCAGGTAAGTTTCTAAAGATAAAGTAGGGATAAACGAAAGACCAATCCTGTTTCCCGTTCGAAAGAACATATTTTTACTTCTGATTACTCCGTCTTTGTCGATCTCGGCGTTAAAGCTTGCGGTGTATTCGGCCTTATCTTGGATTTGATCTGTATTGATTGTCCATTTTTCGTGCTGAGCAATAGGATGATCTTTTACAGAGTTTTTAAAACTAGCGATCATGGTATCGACGTCTTTACCGGCTAGTTCGGAAACTTTAGCAAAAGCCGCTTCGTATTCTTTTTTCAGCGGTTCGTAATATTCATCTTGCGGGGTCAGCCACTTACTGCAAAAACGCATATTTTGGGTTTCGGTTAAAAACTGGAGCTGTTTAATTTCCTGTTCGTTTAAATCAGTAAACGAACTTTTTTTAAACCGATTTTTTAATTCTGTATCCATTGTGATTTTTTCTGAGACTGAAAAAATCTGTTCGAAGATAGGATCCAAATTAACATCCACATATAAATCGGCCTGGTCATCTACTACGAAAGTGGGATTCAGTTTAACAAATTTTTCAGAATTAGCCCGTTTGAAAGCTTCGTTGCGACAATAATCTTGGTAACTAGTGGATTCGACTACTTTTGTTTCTGTGCTTTTTTCTTCTGCAAAAGAACCTAGGATGAGGCGATCTTTATATTTTTCCAAAACGTCTGCCAAGGCTTTATCTGGTTGTGATTTGCTTTTTTCATTTTCAAAAGCTTGTTTCACTGAATCGGGCAGTGGGGTCAGATTTTTTTCGATGCGATTGAGTGCGTTCAACGTAGGGTCTTCTTGAGCTTCAGAAAAAACGATATCGAAGCCGATGGCTTTTGCGTTGTACTTCATCATTTGATCGATAATATGCGCAATTTTATCGCGGCCCCAAGGCCACCGGCCCACTTCTTCTATCGAGCGGTCATCAATAGTTAACAATGCGACCGGGGCCTTTGGTTCGATCGGGCCACGCAATTTAAACCTAAAGTCTGTGGTCTTAAGATCAATAAGTTCTATGACATCGTACACGATACTGGGTTCGCGTAAGTTTTCATGTTCGGCCTTTTTATTATAGTAGATAGATGCCAAATAACAGAAGATCAGGGTTAGGCAAATTCCTATAAAAATAGGGCTTTGTGCAAACTCTAAAGCTTTGCTTAAGGCATTGTTTTTTGAGTTACCCTTTTTTTTATTTTCCATGCGACCTGGCCTTTTGTGCTATTTATAGTGAAATGTTAGCGACTGTTTTTACCAAAGTCAGTGTGTAAATGAATCATATTTCATATTTTCCTTGAATGATATTCTAGACCTAAAGCGATCTATAATTACCGCAGAATAAGCCGAAGAGTGTTGTAGGCAGGTGGGATTATGTTGGCGCAGTTAGAACTAAAAAATGATATCGTAGTGATCAATATTCAAGGTCGTTTGCTTATAGAAAAGACACAAGAGTTCAAAGCACTATGCGCGAAATACTTTAAAAATAAAAAAGTAGTTATCAATCTGGAGCACGTTAGTTTTGTTGGATCCAACGGAGTTCAGCATTTCCTAGAAGGTATAGAGCAGATTGTGAATCATAATAAGCACGGATTGAAAGTGGTAGGTATCAAGCCTGACTTCAAACGAATATTTGATAATATGGGTTTAACCAATCTTCACTTTGAAGAGTCGAATGAAACGGCAATTGCTGCCTTTTCAAAACCAGAAGTACCCTTAGAAAACTAATTACTTCTGGCAATCTGATTCAGTTTTTCACTGAGTTCTAAATTTAATTTCTCTAAAGACTGATTCATTTGTAATAATCGCTCGTTTTCTTGAGTTTTATTAATAGTCAGGAAACGAGTCGACTGAAGCTGCTCGTAATGATTAAAAAGTTTGGTCTCTAGTTCGGTCATTTTTGTTCTTAGCAGTTCATTCTCTGAGTTCAATTCCTGGTTTTGCATCTTTAAAGTAGAAAGTTCTTCGTTTTGGGCAATTAACGCCTGCTTCAGGCTGTTGGCATTTTCCTGAGCATTTTTTGCTGAATCTTCATGAATTCTTTGCAGCGCAATTAATTTATTTTCTAAGTAGTTTGCATTGATAATTGATTCATCCAAAGCCTGGGCTTTTTCATTTACAGCAGTATAAAGTTCTTTGTAAGTTTTTAATTCGTCTTTTAGTCGCTCGCGTTCTTGTTCAAACTGAATAACTAAAACATTTTGATTCTTTTCATAAAAATCAATTTGGTTTTCCACTTGAGTTTTTAAACCGGCAAGTTGTTCTCCAAATTTCCGAACTTCAAGTTCCTTCAAATTTAATTCTTTATTTAAGTGCCCAATATGTTCATGCAACGAATTCGAATAACTTTTTAGTTGTTTAATATAAGGGCGAATCTGAGTTTTCACTTTGTTATAGTACTTTGATAAGCGAAGATTTCTGTTTACAACGTCATCTAGATGAATCAACTGTGACTGAAGGTCAGCATTTTCTTCATCAAGCTGATTGTTTTTCTGTTTCCAAACTTTTTCTTTTTCTTTCCAGATCAATAATTGGTCAGCGAATGTTTTGTTCGTTTGTTGTAATTCATGCGCTTCACGGCGGTGCCCAAGATTTTCATTTTCAACTAATGCAAGTCTTCGAAGTGTCACTTTTAGTCGGGCCATCATGTCTTCATTTTGATTTAGTAAGGTTTCGACAGATGAGGAAATTTCGTTACTAGTCACAAAGGTTTCTCGCCGCATATTAAAATCATTTGGCAGAGGGATTCGACTGATGTCTTCACTAGTAATCAGTTGATTGGTTTCCGACTCAAACTCAAGATGAGATAAATGCATAGTTTGGAAAGATCCATTTTCCATAATAAAACCTCGCAGGTTAACAATTAAGGCCGACCATGGCCCTACGACTATAGTCTCAAAAAGAAACAATAAATTCCATTTTTTAAAATAAACCACGACTATGGGCCAGTATTTCTCTGGGGTTTATTTATAAAAATCCTTGGCTGCCGATAAGACTTTAGTAGAGACGGGTGTGTATGGGTGCTGCAAAAAGAAGCATAGATAAAGTAGGGATCGATCGGAACGATTTAGGTCGGGCTGATACCTTGCGTTTTAACGTCATTACCTACGTTGCCGACGAGAATTATGAAAAAGCTATCGGTGAATTAAAACACTTTGTCGAAGAAGAAGTGCAGTTTCCGAAATTCAAAGAAAAAGTAAGCAGATATATCGAGCATTCCATTGGGTTAGTCAGTGCGATCCGAGCAAAACGCAAATTCCCGGGTATTCAAAATCTAACCATGGCCAAACAACAAGAGCTGAACGAGATTTATCTGCATCATTTAAATGAACTGCAAAATACGCTGGTGCAAATTGAAAAAATCCAAACCGAAATAAAATTGGAAGATATTCGTTCCACGGTGTGGGTCGTAAAAGCCGTCGTTAATTCAGTATTTGTGATCGCCGTCGTTGCCTTTGTCTTAGAGGCCAGTCGGGGTTTAGCCGCAACCGCCTGGGTAGTAACAGACGATCTTTTTTTAAACATGACCGACTGGATTTTTAATCTTCTCGGGCTTTAATTGCTTTTTTTAATTAATTCGTAAGCAGCGTCCAAGATCGGTAAAGCCTGCGCGCGATCCAGTTTTCTACCATTAACATAGATA
>JAYVAZ010000239.1:0-4769 GCA_043750675.1 Pseudobdellovibrionaceae bacterium
GGCCGGTTGCCTTCTTCATAGGCGATATTTCCTAATCCTAATAAGGCGACCAAATTATTTGGCCACTTTTTAATAATGGCTTGATAGCTTTTTTTAGCAGCGGTGATTTCGCCAGATTGTTCCAGGCCAACCGCTGCCGTTGCGTGCGGCATCTCGCCGGCGGATTTAGATAATTTGCCCGCAGGTAAAACCACCAGGCCCCAATAATTTCCTAACATCCAGGAGCGTTCAAAGTGCCGCATATCCCAGTGATAATAGGCGGTATGCCCTGAATGCATTATCATTTCTTGTTTATCTAAATCGTAACCCAAAACGACAGCGTAATGCCAAGTCGGTGCCCAATTTAAACCCAGATTTTCAAAAATGATAACGGGATTTCCAGAACTGACTTCTTTCATTAGGGCCGGAAGTCCTTCAATTTGTACCGCCATCAGACCTTGTCTTCGGCTGGCTCCGACCAAGTCGGACTGTAAACTGCCTTTGAACCCAGGGGTGTAAACTTGTTTGGCCACATCTTCGACAGTTACATTTTCGCCAGCCCAGCGCATGGCCATGGTTAAGGTAGCAGGTCCGCAGTAGCCAGCTGACTGATCTATAAAATCCACATCACCGATCAGAAATGACCGAGGATAGGGACTTGTATCTGACAGCAGCTGTTCTGTTTGAACTGCTTTAGTTGCACAGCCGGCTAGGCCGACTGTTACAAATATAAAAAAAACGATAAATGTTTTCTGCATAGTAAATTACTTCTGCCTACTTATTAAAATATTAAATACGTTTAATTAAGTAAACGATCAAAACTACGATCAAAATGGCGAACAAAATATCACCACCGGCTTTGGCTTCTTTAACTTCGCCTGCAAGCTGTTGCAATTCTTGTTCAGAAAGGCTGGCAATACGTTTTGAAATTTCAGATTCAGAAACGCCTTCTTTGGCTAGCTGATTTCTAACTTCTGCGGTACTTAAGAATTCGCGAATTTCATTTTCGGTTTGTGCACGGTTCATGTCCGCCAGCACTAAACTGGTTGGGATCATGCTGTTTGATTCGTTCACTAAAACTTCGGCGACTGCGATATTCGGGATGTGTGACATTAGTAGACACATTACAGCGATGATCGATAATTTAGAAAATTTCCAAGCCTTCATATTTCCGTCCTTATATGTAATAAAAAATTAGTTAACTAGTGTGTTCTAAAAAAGAAAAGCCAAAGAAAAAAAACTAATATACCTGGAACACCTAACATGTAAAGAACAACTGGTGCAAGAACTCTTCCCGATGCGTTTTCAATAACTTGTTTCATTTTATTCTCCTCTGTAATTTTTCTTTATGAACAGCAAAGGCAGGGCCATAATTTTTTTTGCTAAAACGATTTTGCTAGAATACAGAAGAATTGAATAGTGAAAAAAGCCCCATCAACTGTCAAGATAAGGAGAAATGCGCCATAACAATTGATCCATTCTTTAGGAGCCCTTAACTGGAAGTTTTCATTTAATAGATTCACGGGACCTTGGTCTGAAGACCATAGACTAAATCCTAAATACGGAATGAAGTTTTTTGATTTAAAAGTCGATGTATAGAATGTGAAATTAATTTATAAAAAATTTATTAACAGATTGTCCGTAAAAATCACGGTCCCTTTAACTATGACGTTTTTATTTTTTGTTTCTGGATTTGCTTATATGTATTGGGATTTCGAATCTTCACGTGCGCGTGCTAATGCCTACACTAATTTTCAACAATCCAAACACTGGGCACAGAAAGTATTTTCCGAGCCTATTTGGACGTACGATATGGATTTAATCGAAGATCTTACCAAATCCATGGTGGGATCACCCGAACAACTTATTATCGCAATAGATGTCATCGATCGAGATGGGCAGTTGATTAGTGCGGCTTCTGCCGGCGTGGATTCCAGTAACGAATTGTTGGAAGAAAAATTTCCAATTGTACATGGGGATGAATTTGTCGGTGAAATTAAATTAACTGCAAAACCAATAGATCTATGGGCCTATTTAAAAAGTTTAAAAATGATTATCGTGGCAGCGGCGCTGATGATGACACTAATGGTAGCTGCAATTTCTTTTTTCACGTTAGAGAAGTTATTGACCCGCCCACTTCATGAACTGACTTCTAGTCTTCAAGAAATTGAACAAGCCAATTACAAAATTAATTTGAAACAGACGTACTCTTACGAACTACAAATTCTAGCAACGTCCTTCAAAAGGGCCATTGCCGGAATTGAGCAACGGGATAATGAACTGTCTAGCTATGCCTCCAATCTAGAAAATCTGGTGGATGAACGTACTAAGGAACGTGATCTAGAACGGATAAAGGCAATGCATTCGGCAAAATTAGCGTCGTTAGGGGAAATTTCCGCG
This sequence comes from Pseudobdellovibrionaceae bacterium, assembly GCA_043750675.1. Taxonomy (GTDB): domain Bacteria; phylum Bdellovibrionota; class Bdellovibrionia; order Bdellovibrionales; family Bdellovibrionaceae; genus JAYSSX01. The sequence continues at coordinate 2,380 of JAYVAZ010000239.1, forward strand.
GGTGTTGCCCATGAGGTAAATAATCCGCTTTCAGTGATTCTAGGTCACGTTGTTTCCATGGAAAAGAAATTGGCGAACGGTCAGCCCACCCACGATTTGACCAGACATTTGCTAAAGATTAAAGAAATGTCAGAAAGAATTAATCGAATTATTAAAGGCCTAAAATACTTTTCGCGGAATGCAGAGAACGATCCGTCTTTAAACTTTTCTCTTAAAAACATGCTGCAGGAAGTACAAATCCTGTGCGGAATGAAAATCAAAGAGCACGGAGTTCAATTTAAATCATCGGTTCCTAACGAGGACATTACGATAGCAGGTATGGAAGTTCAGGTTTCGCAGGTTCTGGTAAATTTAATTCAGAATGCCATAGATGCAGCAAAGGACCGGGAAAGTCCCATCGTAGAATTAGAAGTGGAACAAATGGGAACTAACTGCTGCTTACGCGTAACTGACAACGGCTGTGGAATTCCGAACGATATCCAGCAAAAGATATTTCAGCCTTTTTTTACCACCAAACCAGTGGGTAAAGGAACTGGGTTAGGATTGTCGATCGCGCATGGGATTGCAAAACAGCACAAAGGCGATCTTACAGTTAAGAGTGCAAACGGGAAAACGGTTTTCGAGTTTACTTTGCCTATTGTTACCGCGCACTCGAAGAAAAACGCTGCTTAAAAAAGCTGAGCCGTCTTTCCTTTTAATTTCACATTGGTTCGGTCTTAAGATACTTGTCCAAGATCTTTTGATATTCACCGTTGGCTTTTACTTCGCTTAATCCAGCGTTAAATTCTTCACAAACTTTTTTATCTCGGAAAACAGCGACTCTGGAATTGGCCTTCATTTCAAAAATTCGGTGGATCACCACTTCATCTTTAGTATTCAGTTTGTCCTTTAAGTCTCTTTGGTAGTATTTGAAGACATTTAAATCTAAAATTATCACCGGAACTTTATCTGTCCAAAAAAGTTTATTTTGCACCATTTGATTCGAAGTGTCGGTATCGCTTTTTAAAGTTTGCACCAGTTGAGCGTACTCTTCACCCAGGTAACGAGTTGCCTTGCTGAAGGCCAAAAACGGCTGATTTTTTAGATCCGCCACGCTGCCAATTTTAATTTTATTTTTCGCTTTTGTAACCACTACGTTATCGTAAAATAAAATGGGATTGGTATAACATAATGAAGAAGTGTCTGCTTCTGCCGAAACGCCGATCACTCCATCGACTTTGCCTAAAGCAATTTCTTGCAAAGCTCTTTCATTAGGCGAATGGACAGCCGAAAAATTCAAACCGCGTTTTTCCATTATTAATTTGGCCAGGTCATAATCTAGGCCCTTGTTTTGATTTTCAAAAATGTAGGGAGGGCGATACACTCCAAAAACTATGTTAAACGGTTTTTTAGTTACCGGGGTTTGCGCATTTACCGTAAGAGGTCGAAGTAGGGTAGCCAGGGTTAGGATAAAGAAGATTTTTTTCATTCTTTTAAAGTAATCTAAATTACGGGCAACATATATCAAGATTTTATTGTAATTCTACAGAACGTGGATTCACAGTCTGATTTTTTTGCGCCTTGCCGGTTTATTTGCGCGAAGGCGCATTTTCATGTTATTTAGTTGAGCAATCCCCATTCCACAGATTATTCTTTGTTTTGAAGAATAAGGGATTTGAAATGACAAAAAGTTCTACGGTGACCATAGAGGGCACCAATGTAGATTACCCAATCAATTATCAACGTGGATTTTTCGAAGTTTTTTTTCGTTGGTTTTTAGAGGTCACCGGAATTTCAAAGAATCGCAAATTCTTTTTAGAAACAACCCTGACTCCAGAGGGGATTTCCATCGCCCAGCTATTTAGAAATTCAGTGGTTATTCCTTGGTCTACAATTGAATGTATGGATCTTTCGGGATTGCAGGAATCACATTTTCAGTTGATGAGTTTTAAACCGCACAAATTTTTCCTAGTTATGATTCCAGACGGTAACCTGCTTCGAAGCACAATTGGAGTTGAAAAAACTTGGTATGCGGCTAGTAACGTCTTGGGGCTAACTCAAATCAAGGTTGAAGACGCTGAATTGCTTCGTTTATTGTTGAATGAAACTGCCCGTCAGAAGAAAATAAAATTAGATGTTATCTCTTTAGGAGAATAAATATGATTAGAAAAGATCTTTTAAGGTGGCAATGGTCCGACTACTTCTCAAAACATCGTCATCGCTCCAATCTGCTTCTGCATATAATAGCCGTTCCGTTATTTTGGTTGGCCTTCGCCGATTTAATTTTTGATTTATGGGCACACACGACTTGGGTCGTTGCCGCGATATGTTTGCTGGTTTCTTTTGGTCTACAGGGACTAGGGCATAAATTGGAAAAGGAAGTACCGACTCCGTTTTTAGGTTTCCCCGAT
>JAYVAZ010000240.1:0-2742 GCA_043750675.1 Pseudobdellovibrionaceae bacterium
GAATACTGACTTTGAAAATACAGCAAAAGATATGATCCAATCAGGATTCCTAGTTGATGCCGTTGCAAAAAAGTATGATCTGATTTGGACTGAAGCGGAGTTCGATACAAAAATGCAAGAATATGCGAAACAAACTGGCATTGAAGAGACTAGAATTAGAGAGTTCTATTCTAAACCCGAACAGCAACAGCGTGTGACTTACATGATTACGGAAGAAAAAGTGATCAAACACTTAACAGAAAAGGCCAAAGTTAAAGAAGTCAGCAAAGCTGACATTAAGAACGCACAAAACTAAAATCAGGCTAGCTGATTGATCGTGCCGACTTGCGCGACCATTGAACTGTCCCGCAGACTTGCGCGACCATTGAATGAACTGAAAATAAAAAAACCTGTGTTACGCACAGGTTTTTTTATTTGTAAAAACGTTGCAGCTATCTAATGGCAAGAAGCTTCGTCAAAATAACGGCTGCAAAGAACTGATGGATTTTGGCAATCGCTTGCGAAATTTCCGAAGTAGCTTTTTTGCTGACACTGAAAAGTTTTTCCAGAGTCGATGTAATTAACAGTCACTTCTCCACTTGCAACGGTATTTCCGTCCTTTAATAAAGTGTATTGAACTTTGTTTGCACCCAATTTTAGAAGAGGCTTCTGAGTCAATGTCTTGATCGCTAAATTGATTTTCTTAGAAGACATACCTTTTGCAGAATCGTAATCAACGTCTTTTGAAGTTACTTTTCCGCTTTCGCTGGTAGCTACCAATTTCAAAGTATCAGCCGCAATATTGGCTGGTCCTACGAAATAATCCGACATCCCCGGAGCTACTTCGTAACCTCGGCATCTTTCCCAAGCAGAACTTGGACCCATATTGTTAGGGTATGATGTTGGGCAGCTAACATAAATGTCACCTTGGATCTCTGAATATGTGAAATCATTTCCTTGGGAAAAACCTACTGCAAATGCATTTAAACCAGTTAAAAATAAAATTAAACTTGATAATACCTTCATAAAAACTCCTTTTGTCTAGCCAAAGCGTATCTGATTTTTTGAATCAATGTCCAATTTTTAGTTTTTTATGTAGGGCGCCATTGTTTCGGTTTCACTACAATTCAACCGATACGGCAATCAAGGCCCAAAAAACTTGGGCCTATTCAATTTTACTTATTGATCGTTTTCATGATTTTCCAAGCTTTAATGAATCCGTAGGCCTGATAAACTTGGAAGTCCTGCGCTAACAATTTCTCTTTTGGAGTTTGATTGTCCTCTTTCTTAGTAGTTTCTTTCCACCAAGCAATTAAAGCAACCTTATCTAACTTCTGCTCTTTTTTCTCTTTCTTTTCTTTTTCGCCTAATAAATGGCCGGCGATGTCTTTTTCGCGAGTGCCTTTGTTTTTGATCATCGATTTTTTCAGCACTTCTACATCGATTTCTTGCGATTCGATATCAGGAGTGATGCCTTCGGCCTGAATCGAACGTCCACTTGGCGTATAATACCGAGCAATTGTTAACTTTAACCCAGATCCATCACCCAATTTAACTACTGATTGTACAGATCCTTTTCCGAAACTTCTTTCGCCCATTACCAAAGCACGTTTGTTGTCTTGTAAAGCACCGGCTAAAATTTCGCTGGCACTAGCGGAGTATTCATTCATTAAAACGATTATTGGAAAATTTGTGTATTTTGCTTTTTTAGTCGCACTGATGACTTCTTTGTTTTTGGGATCACGCCCAATCGTGCTAACGATGTCGCCTTCTTTAATAAAAAGATCACTGATTTTTACTGCTTGGTCTAACAATCCACCCGGATTTCTCCGTAAGTCGATAACTAGTCCTTTAATTTCAGTATATTTCTTTTCAGTGTCGGCTAGGGCTTTTTCGAAATCTTTACTAGAGTTCTCAATGAAACTTGCCAAACGAACATACAAATAACCATCTTCTAAATCAGTTACTTTTACCGATTTGATTTTGACATTGCCACGAGTAATTGCATAATCCTTTGGAGTTTCTTCCCCTTCACGAACAATCGTCAAAGTGGTTTTACTACCTTTTTTACCACGCATTAATTGGGACGCTTCCACCAAACTAAGGCCCTTAGTTGAAGTTCCATCCACGCCGATGACTTTGTCACCAGCTTGAATTCCCGCTTCCCAAGCCGGAGTATCTTCTATCGGGGAGATAATTGTTAATACACCATTTTGCACAGATATTTCGATGCCCAAACCACCGAATTCGCCGGAAGTTTCACTTTCGAAGTCTTTATAAATTTCGGGAGGCAAAAAGTTAGTATGTGGATCTAATTCACGTAACATGCCTTTGATCGCACCATAGATTAATTTTTTAGTATCTACTTCTTCAACGTAGTATTGCTGAACATAATTGAGAACTTTCGTAAAATTCTGTAAATCAGAATATCTGTCTTCAGCTTGTGCCGTTAACATTTGTACATCTAATTTAGTGCTTAAAATGCCGCAGAAAAAGATGGATATCAGTAACAGACCCATTTTAAACTTCCTGGATTTCCAAAGTGAACGAATTGCAGATTTCATAATGCGGTTCCTTTCAGCCAATTGACTTGGTCGTTAGGTTCAGAAAAATGTCTAATTTCAAAATAGAGTCCGTCACTGATTTGGTCGCCCGCCAAGGCAGCCTGAGTGGTGACATCGCTAAGGTCGGCAAGACCGGCTAAAGCAATGTTTTGACCTTGCTTAATTTCGTCGCCTTCTTTAACCAATATTTCTTTGGTAT
>JAYVAZ010000241.1:0-3632 GCA_043750675.1 Pseudobdellovibrionaceae bacterium
CCTGGTTTAAAATTCTTATCTTGTATTAACTGGGATATTTTAATTCCTGTGTTAGGCATAACTTGCATCAAACCCAGCGCTCCAACCGGCGAAATGACATCTCGTTTATACTGGCTTTCGGCTCGCATAATTCCCCAAATAAATTCATTTGGGACATCAAATTCGCCGGCATACTGTTTTACATATTTTTGAAAAGCTTGCGGGTATGCAAATTCCCAAATCTGCTTCAAACCATCGATGCCTTGCGATCCTCTCTGTGGACCGAAGTTGACTTGGGCGATGTACGCCGAACGATTATAATTTTCGACGAAGTTATATTCTTGCATTAAGGATTTCAAATAGTCTTTGTTACTAGTTTTTCTTTCGATGTCGTAGAGATCCCATTTCGCCCAATCCTGCTCTTCCAATATCATTAGATCACGCGCACGAATAAATCTTTGCTCCAAGACCGGGTTGGCAAAACTAGTCACGGTTTCACTTTGTTCGTTGTCACCGGAGGATTCGCTTTGCTCGGAACCGGCCTCGTCGTCATCACCTTTTCCTTCGGTCGGTTCAGTCGCCGCGATTTCACCAGAGTCTTCAACTTTTTCAGTTTGAAAGTCGGCTTTAAGCGCATTTAAATCAATTCCATCTTCTGAATCGGAGTCGCCATTCGGTGTAACTGAAAGTTCGTCAGTGATCATCAAATTTTCGGTAAAAGAATAACGGCTTAGTTTTAAAGTTAAATCCTGAAAAGATTTTTTATTTGTTTTGATCTGTTGATCGATTTTTTTAATTCGCTGTAAGGCAGCGATGGAATAAAATCCCTTGAAAGGATCCTTCGAAATTTGCGTAAACAAAATTCGCGATTTTTCCAACTGGTTTAATTTTAGGTAACTCATTGCCAACCAATAGTTTACTTTTTCGTTTGTAACTTTGACCCGATTTCGTTTTCTTTTTGTGATTCTGTTTTTGATATCCGAAAGTCCGCCGATTGCGCCTTCGTAGTCGGCTCTTAAATACCGGATCCAGGCCAAATGCCATTGGGCTTCCTGTGACAGACCTGAACCAGGGTACACTTTAATAAACTCTTTAAATTTTCTAGCTGAACCATCATAATCTTGAAACTGATAACTCATAAAGGCGGCCTGATAGAGCGCCTCTTTTCCTAGTTTACTGCGTGGACTTAATTTATAGGCTGAATAATAGGAACCTACTGCTGTCTGCATTTCGCCCGCTCGGGCCGCCGCCGAAGCCAATAACATAAGATAACCAAAACTGTTTCTGTTCTGCTCGTAATACGGAAGTAGTACGTCCAATGCCTTTGTTACTTCGCCTTCGTGTAATAAGAAATAAATCTTAAAACGATCGGTTTCATAGTTTTTACCGGCATTTTTCTGCAATTCTTCAATTTCCTGAAGGGCTTTATTTTCAAGGCCTGCCCATTGTAAACTCTTAATTCGTTTTTTCAAATCATCAGGAGCCTGGGAACAACCCGTGGGGCTAGCTTCGAATATGTTTTTACTAAGATTCGGCCCCCAACTTTGAACTTCTTCAAGGCTAGGAAACTGGGTATATAACTTTTTAATCCAACGACAAAATCCGCCCTGATTGTGCGTCCCCTTTTCGGCTTTGGCTAACAAAACAAGTATTTTGGGATAAATTTCCTCGCGTCGATTTTTTCGTTCGACTTTATAAAGAAGATTTCTAGCGTCCCCAAATTTTTTCAATTCTATTTGAATCTGAGCAATTTCGAAAGTGACGTTTAACTTCATTTTGATGTTCGGACTTAAATCTAAAATTTTCTCAAGTTGCTGTTTCGCTTCTTGTAATTTATTTTCCGAACGCAACCAATGGGCATAATCGAATAATACATACTCCTGTAAATTAGTCTTCAGAGCGATTAACTTTTGAAAATATTCTTCTGGATTTTGCTGATTTTTAATTAACAGCTTAATTAGTTTATACAGATAAAATTTTTTGATCTCTTTATCTTTTTCTTCTTCTGATTGAGTTCGCATTTTTTCAATCACTTCAGAGTCTTTATACTGCAATAAGATATTTTTGTAGACTGATAATGGATCGGTCGTCGTCTGGTTCTGACTGATCAATCTCTTTTGTGCGTTTGCCAGAGGTAAAAAGGTAAAACACAAGACCACTAAGATCCATCGACTTCTTTGTATGTTTTTATTGCAATTCATGGTTTTAGACATAGAATTAATAATAGCGAATACTATGGTTAAAGCTAAGAATAAAACAAAACATGCGTGCAAAAAAAGGCTGGCCCTTAGCCCAGGTATAAAACCGATATGTCATTTGACCGATTATGAAGGATGAGACATGAGTGCAGATGATTCAGTTTCTAAAGAAACGTTTAACATGGGCGAACACATTTTTATGGAAGGAGATCAGGATCTCCATTTTTATATTGTTGAAACGGGGCAAGTAAAAATTTATACGAAAAATGAATCTGGAGGCCAAGTTCCCATCATTACAATTTCAGAAGGCGAAAGCTTTGGAGAATTTGCGCTTCTCGATAAGCAACCGCGTTCGGCCAGCGCGGTCGCAATCACCGATTGCGTACTGATCAAAGTCTCTCAGCAAGGCTACGAGCAACTTCTCAGCGAATTACCAGTTTGGGCCAGTTCGATGCTGAAGTCTTTTGCCGGACGATTGAAAAATATGAATGTTATTTTAAAAAAAATGCCACAATTTCTAGGTCGCGATTAGGCTGTTTTATTGTATTTGCTTTGAATAATGGAACGGATTGTTTCTTCGTGAAATGGTTTTGTAATGACGCCATGAAATTTAAATGTGTATTCCGGAAATATATCACCAGTGACTAAATAACAGTCTACCGAAGAAGGCAAAAGTTCAGCAATTTTTTCCCCGTGCATGCCCGGCATCCGCAAATCGATAAAGTCGATATCAATATCGACAACTTCAGCGGCAGCCAATGCCAATTCGTGATTTGAAAATGTGTGAACACGGACGTGTTCAGAAGAATATATTTCGCTGAACATTTCGCAAAGCATAGGTTCGTCATCGATATAAAAAATATTAAGCCCAATACACCATCTTATAACTAAAAATTTAATTATTTGAAGTGAAAAACTTTAAACCAGTGCTCTTTGTACTGCTTTTTTCCATTTTTTCATTCTTAGGTCCCGTTCTCTGTTAGAAATCAAAGAAGTAAACTCGGTATCTTTGGCCCAAATTTTTTTCAGTTAGGCCTGGCTTTCCCAAAATCCTACTCCTAAACCTGCCAAATAACCGGCCCCAATCGAAGTACTTTCAATTTGTTTAGGTCTTTCTACTTTTACGCCCAAGTAGTTGGCCTGCATTTGCATTAAAAGATCATTTCCTACAGCCCCGCCGTCGACCCTTAAAGATTTCATTTTTTTACCAAGATCCTGCTGCATAGCCTGCAGGATTTCAACATTCTGCAAAGACATCGCCTCTAAAGTCGCCCGAGCGACATGAGACTTGTTTGTACCGCGGGTTAGACCACATAAAACACCACGCGCCTCGGAAACCCAGTGCGGAGCGCCTAACCCCGTTAGTGCCGGAACGAACTCTACGCCGGCCGAATCTTCCACTTGTCGTGCAAGACTTTCGACTTCAGAACTTTTTTTAATAATTCCCAATCCATC
>JAYVAZ010000242.1:0-5481 GCA_043750675.1 Pseudobdellovibrionaceae bacterium
AATAAAATTTAACGCACCCTTTTGAAAATTGAAAATACCGTTAGTGGAAGTTAATGCCTCTTTTAAACTGACTAGGGCTTTGAATTTAATTTTGTTGGTTTCGGTAAGGTATTGCAAAAGAAAATTCTGCTTTAGCTGAACTTCATTTATCAGTACATCAAAGAATTTTATGCTCTGCGGGACTTTTTCTTCCTCGAAAGACATAATCGTCTGACTTAAAAAATCGTAAGTCATTTTGATCGGAACTTTTCCCGTATAAGGCTTCGCACTGTTTTTATCGGCCTCTTGCATAGCTTTTTGCGGATCTAATTCCAAATAAAAAGACTGAAAGTTTGGATATTGAATCAAATTTTTCGGATTAAATTTTCTTTTTACATACTTAAAAACTTCGTCACCTTCAGAGTCTAGTATGACTATATTTAATGGAGTCTCACCCAACTTATCGTCATCTTTTTTAAGAATTTTAAATTTATCTTTAATGGATTTTTTATCCTTATTCATATGCAGAATTTTACTGCGTATTTCCGAAGCCTGAAAAGAATCTGGAGAAAAATATCTTAAAGAACATTCAAATTCTGTTTCATTAAGCTTTTCGCACCCAACTACCTTTGCAACTAAAGATCTATGCATTTTAGAAATGAAAAATTCATTATAATATTTGGAGGTCGTGCCGGCTTCTATTTTCAAAAAACTTATCGACTTAAAGCCGATTTCTGATACCTCAGTTATTTTAATTTCTTTAAGCATTTCTATTTTTGCTGATAGCTTCTGATTTGAAATTGAATATTTCGAAGGTGGATGTCTCCCATCCAAAGCAAAAATAAGATGCTGTTCTAAAATTAATCGATCAAACGGCTTTAAAATAACGTTGCTGAAGATACGATTTTCCAAATTTTTTAAATTTAAATCAGGATGTTCAAATGCAGTTAATACGAACGCGGTTGGATCTTCCTTGGTAGCCAGTCCTTTAGAAATAAAAAGCTCGCGCAATTTAGTTAAAAGATTAATTTGTTCGCCCCCAACAAATTCAATTTTTGAAATGACCAAAGTTAAGACGTGCGGTTCATCGATTAAGGGTTCTTGTTGTAACCAAATGGGGTTTTCACCAGCTATGGGCAACACTTTCGAATCATGATTCATTAGATGTTTTACCCAATCTGCTAAATCAGGTAATTTTTCAAAAAAACGAATCTGCAGTTTGGGATCTGCAACAAGCAACGCTTTTGCTATGTCCCTCTGAAATCGATCTTCATTTTCTAGTACAAAGACAAAACGCATTGCGAAGTCTCCTACTAATTATGATACTTTATATAGGCGAAATGAAAACCCATTTTTTATGGACCTAACCGATTATTCAAATTCTGCGATTTCCACTAGCTAAACGGAACGAACCGTTTGTTTGATTCGACCAAAGAGGTCGTTACCTAGACCATCTTGCATCGAGATCTCAACCTGATCTCCGTCTTTCATAAACGGAGTTACCGGTTTGCCTGTTTTGATTTGTTCTAAGGTTCGCTTTTCCGATAAACAGCCAGAACCTAAAGATTCGTCTTCATTAGAAACGGTACCACTGCCAACAATAGTTCCCGCCGGCAGATTTCGGGTTTTTGCCGCGTGGGCAATCAAATCTCCAAAATTAAAATGCATGGCACCTGCATTAGGTTTTCCAAAAAATTCATTATTTAGTTTAATATCCAGCGGAAGATGAATTCGACCGTCCTTCCACTGTCCCATCAATTCATCGCCGGTAATTGCAAAAGGTGAAAGCGCGGAAGCAGGTTTACTTTGGAAAAAACCAAACCCTTGACCTAATTCTGCGGGAATCAGCCCGCGCAATGAAACGTCATTGATTAAACAAAAGAGTCGAATTTTTCCAATAGCTTCTTTAGGAGTCACTCCCATCGGTACGAAAGAGGTGATAACTCCCACTTCGGCTTCGAAATCGGTTCCATGTGAAAAATCCACTTGTTGAATGTCTTCAGTCGGCGCCAGGAATTGTCCGCTGTCGGCCTGGTACATCAATGGAACTGTCATCAAGGTCTCTGGTAGTTCAGCATTACGGGCTTTACGAACTAATTTTATATGATGAATAAAGGCCGAACCATCGGCAAATAAAAAAGTTCTGGGCAAACACGAATGAAAAAGACTTTCATCCATACGTTGTGCTGACGGTATAAGTCCCTTATTCAAATCGACATAAGTGCTTTCCAAAATAGCAGAAACCCGGTCCCACTTTTCAACCGCTTCACGCAAAGACGGAACCACTTCCGTTACTTTCACAAAAGACTTTTGATCTTTCGAAACGACAGCAAGTTCTCCATCTAAACTAGCTTTTGATTTTAGGGATCCCAATTTCATTTTAAGTCCTGCTTATTCGAAAGTAATCATTAGGTTGGCGACGATCGCTTTATTATTTTGCAAATTATCATCGATAGCGCCACCGTTTGTTTCAAAATAAAGTTCTGCGCCCATTTGTGGAGCAAATTTAAAACTAGCACCAATCTGAAGCGGCATAATCATAGATTTTACCCCGGTTGGTTCCATACCTGATACCGAAGAGGACTTTGATTGATTTAAAGAAAGTGCCACACCGGCAAAAGCACCACCAAAATCATTGAACTTATATAAAACACCAATTGGGATTTCGAAATAATTGTATTTTAAAGTAACGTCCGAAGCGGCAACCGTCGCTAGGTAGTTTCTTTGAACATAAACAAAACCCGATCTGATTAGAACGGCGTCAGTAACATCAAATTTTGCGATCAATCCTGCCTGAAAGTTATTTTGTGAAGCCGTGTCTATTCCTGCAGACTTACTTTCAGCGCTATCATTACGAATACCAATAATCACGCCCATGTCGGAAGCTAAAGCAGTTCCGGCTAAAAATAGAGTTGTTGCGAGTGCTAAAATCTTTTTCATATGACCTCCAAAGGTTTTGTGTAATAGACTATGTCATAAGATTCCTTCCTTTGAAAGAGGCCCTATGTCAGACTTAATTCTGTATAATTACTTTCGGAGCTCGACGTCATATCGAGCCAGGATTGCATTAAACATCAAGGGTTTAGACTTTGAGTACAAACAGATACACCTTTTAAACAATGGTGGTGAACAAAACACACCAGAGTATAGAAAATTAAACCCAATGGGCGGAGTTCCCAGCCTTATTCATAGTGGAAAATTAGTAGCCCAATCACGAGCAATTATCGAATATTTAAATGATAGTTTTCCCGAGCAGCCATTATTCCCAAAAAACCTGCACCAAACAGCAATAGTTAAACAAATCTGTGACACCATTAATTGTGATATACACCCACTACAAAACTTAAGAGTAATGAAGTATCTGGAAAATAAATTGGGCCTAAATGAAGAACAGCGCCTTGAATGGATTAATGAATGGGTTGGCAAAGGATTTACAGCTTTAGAAATTTTGGTTAAAAAGTCTGCGGAAGAATACTGTTTTGGTTCACGGGTGACAGCAGCCGATTTGTTTTTAATTCCAGCCATGTTTTCGGCCGATCGATTCAAAATTGATTTGGAACAATTCCCAACCCTCAACCGAATATTCAAAACCTGTAACGAACTACCCGCCTTCAAAAAGTCGCATCCTTATCGCCAAGTCGACACTCCGGATGATTTAAGAATTAATTAAACGAACTTATTTCTACCTAGAAGTTTCTACCTTCTCATTTCTTCCCTATTCAGGCACATCATCCATGATTCACCGACCACAGCCAGCTCGTTCGGCCATTGTTGGCCGACTAATAATCGGCGTGGCCGTCGGAGCTCTTAATCAAATGAGCAAACAAAGTTGAAAACTGAAGTAAAAATTTAAATATAAAAATTAACTAGTTCTTAAATGGTCACGCCCTGCAGCACCACCAGGTGGTGTCGCACGACGGCACCTTGAAAAAAGGAAAGCGCAGATAAATAAGTTCACTTCCTATCATCGGTTTGAATTAGGTTTAACTGGGTTGTTGGTCTTTTTATAAGGCTTCAATTTACAATTTATTTTGGCTCATTAATCAAGGCCTCCGACGGCCACGGATGGCCGGCTGTGGTCGGTGAAACACGACGTTGTGCCTTGTTTAAAGAGCGAAAATAAATTGCAAAATTATGAGGCCTTGGGAAAATTTAAGTAAACAGAAAGAACTAATTCGAACCTATAAACAGGAAATTCCATTTGTCGATCACCGGAACAAAAATAAAAACCAACATACTGACATTCACCCACATGAAAAAGGCGAACCAACGTTCTGTTCCCTGCGACTTTTGAAATCGATAAAATTCCTGCAGAATTTTAAAAACAAATGGCATTACAAACAGAATATAAATCCAGCTGCTGTGTACAAATAAAGGCGAGGAAACCGCGATAGCTACGTATGCAAAAGTATAAAGGCCAATGTGAAAAATAGTTTTATTTACACCTAAGGCCACCGGCATAGTGGGAACCAGACCTTTTGCATAATCATCTTTGTACCTAATTGCTAAAACCCAAAAATGCGGCATCTGCCACAAAAACATAATCAAAAATAAATATATAGAATCAGATGCCAAAAAATGAGGATCGTTAGCAACGTATCCTATAGTCACAGGAAGAGCCCCTGGAATAGCACCCGGAACTGCTCCAAATATCCATTTTGGTTTCCACCAATAGGTGTATACAACGTTATATAATAGAATGGTTAACCAACCAAAAATTCCAGCCAATTCAGAAGTCTTAAAAAGTAAATCGGAACCAATCGCCATATGTGCAACTGCTAAAATAGCCGCTGCCGTAGGAGTTAGTTTGCCACTGGCAATTGGCCGCTTCGCCGTTCGTGGCATCTTTTGATCTGATTTCCACTCTTGTACCTGATTCTACGCCAAACTGCCGGCGCTAAGGAAATAAATGCCGCCGATAAAATTCAGTAGATGTTGCCAACTAAAAACCGTCTCTACAGCGAAACTTGTAGCATAGCCGGCCAGTCCTGCAAGCACCACGAAGATGACAATTCCGAATTTTACTAATTGAAAATAAATGGTCATATCGCCTGATATTTAGACTAAAATATCAGGATAAGATAGTTATTAATTTTTATTAAGTAGAAGGCAGAGCACTTTTTATAAAGTGCTCATCTGACCAATACGAGTCCAGATATCTAAGGCGCAGAAAAATAATAGTACTGCTAAAAAGAAAAAGCCCATACCAAAAATGATTCTATTTGATTTAGCATCATATTTAAGACCCATGAAGTAAGCCATTACCAAAACTGCTTTAGTAATAGCGATAAGAAAAGCTACCGGTGCTGCCATTACGCCGAAATTAATTCTGGCACAGACAACCGTTAGAACAGTTAGTACCAGTAATGCCGCGCAGACATTTCGCAAAATACTAAAAGGAATAATATGATGGTGCTCTTCTTGTTGATGATTATTGTTTGCCATAATTTCTCCTCTGCGAAACGCAGTTTTGTCTAGCCGGGGGCGCCTAGCCCGCGTTTG
>JAYVAZ010000243.1:0-5102 GCA_043750675.1 Pseudobdellovibrionaceae bacterium
CATCGGGAGGGTAGTCTTGAGCGTTTTCAGAGCTCGGGAATATTGAAGGTGTTATTTAATGTCGATTCGCTGAATCTGACCTACTTACAGAACGGCCCAAATATGAATTTGCAATGGGCGGGATTTATCCTAGCGGTCGGAGACAGTAAAGAGTTTGCTGAGGAAGTTTTGTTTCATTATAAGTTTTCTAATTTAGAAAAGGAAACTATAAGAGTTTTTCGCAGTTTGATTGCTGCTGAAAAAATTTTAAAGGAAGAAGATTACATTTTATATCTAAAGCGCTGTTTTGATTTACGTAATGGTCCGGAATTCAGAAAATTTAGCCACCTTTTAGATCGTCGATTTGAAAAATCTTTTTCTGCCGTTATTGAAGACCAACGTTGGTTGGAAGCTAAAGTAAAGTCGAAAGATTTAATGAAGTTCTTTCAGAATAAAGATCTTGGTTCTGCTTTGAAGTTAGCCTATATTAGACAGATTGTTGATTTAATTTCTGACAAAGAAAAGTTGATTGAGATTGTATGCAGTACTATGTCCCCTCGACTAAACGAAGAATCTTAGCTGGTGGTATTGATCAAATTATTATTATGATTCCGGCGATCTTGATTTTTTATCCAAATTTAAAAGCGTTATTCAATACTTCGGAAATTAAAATAAACATTTTTGTATTAGCGGCAGTTATCACCTGCCAGTTTTTGTACTTTTTTTTATCCTACCTTTTAATGGAAGCGACTTTGGGACAAAAACTGGTTGGACAAAAGTTGGTAAGTATTTCTGGGGAAAAACTGGCTGCGGTCCAGATTGCTATCCGGGTCCTGTGTGATCAGTTAAGTGTCTTTTTCAGTTACGGACTTTTTTGTTTGATTTTTTTTAGATTTGACCGGACTCACTTGTCAGATTGGTTGGCTGAGACCAAGGTAGTACAGGATGAGGAACGCAAATTGCCCGCAGTTCGACGTGTTGTAGTTTGTGTTTTGCTGACTGGATACTTTTGCATTGATGGTTTTCATAATTTCTACAACTTGGTTCACCTGACCGAAATTCGCGGAAGCCAATTGATTCTAAAGATACCACTGAAGAACCGATCAGCCGTTAGTCTACCTACGTAATTTAAGGCCTCAAGATAACTGGGAAAAAGGGCGATACAGTTATCGAGGTGCTGTCCTTTGAAACCACTTAAGATCAGTAAAAAAATCAGTCAATCTTTTCTGTCGCGTTTGGCGCAGTTAAAAACTTATTTTAACAAAAGTCCTTTTGTCACCGCACTGATTTTTATTTTTATTTCGTGGATGAGTCTTTCTTGGTTTGTCTATTTCTTCGAAGAACATTCTGAAGGACACAATATTACCAGTTATGGGGATTCAGTTTGGTGGGGAATTGTAACTTTATTGACCGTTGGTTATGGGGATCGTTTTCCTGTCTCCATTGAAGGTCGTTGGTTTGCTGGGCTGTTAATGATTTGTGGTGTGGTCGGAATTGCTATTGTTACAGCAAAAATTTCATCTTATTTTTTAGAACGGGCCTTAAGAGAAAGAAGGGGATTTGTGGATACTCAGTTATTGCAAAAACATTTCGTAATTTGCGGTTGGAAGGACGAAATGAGCGACTTCTTGTTGCATATTTTGGATTCCAATAAAAACATTTCCGACAGTGATATAGTTTTGGTAAACAATGTTTCTGATTCTGAAATTGAAAGTATGCTGGCGATTCCGCGGCTAAAAAAAGTAAAAATCATAAAGGGCGATTTTTTTATTGAAATTATTCTGAAGAGAGCCGCCCCAGAGCGCGCCGAAAAAATTCTTATCCTTGCCGATGCGACCCCCAATCAAGGTGGGCAGATACCAACCATGACTGAGGCCGATGCGAGAACTATAATGACAGCCATGACGCTGAATAGTATTGCCAAGGGAACTCCTGTGGTCGCGGAAATTTTAGATTCGGCTATGGATCAATATCTGAAGTTAGCGCACGTTAACGAAATTATTTATTCCCGAGATTATTCACGGCTATTATTGGCGCAGGCCTCCAACGGAACGGGAGTGTCGAATATTTTTCATGACTTACTAAATCCACACGCTCCTTATTTTATTGCCACCGAAATAATTCCAGAAGTTTATTTGAATGGAACTTATGAAGCTTTGCAAAATCTATTTAAAAAATCAAAAACCAATCAAATTTTGATAGGTATCTTGGAGAATTCGGGAAACAGTCACGTGGCAAAAGAAAATGCGATCCGTAAGGCTCAGCAAACTCCAGATATTTCGCAATTAGTTGCTAATCTTCAGGGCGTCAAAAACCTAAGATTTAATCAGCCTATTTTTGGTCCGACGTCAGACTATGTTATTAAAGAAGGATCAATGGCTATCGTCATTGATAACCGAGGGTCAAAGAATGTCTGATGCGGAACTAGAGAAAGTAGACATTCTTTCTAAAGTAGCGCTATTTTCGACTATACAGTCGGATCAAGTGGCCCTGCAATTATTAGCCAAGATAATGAATGTTAAAACCTATGCAAACGGACAAACTCTGATAGAGGAGGGGTCCATAGGCGATGACTTTTTCGTTTTGATAGAAGGCCAAGTGAGTATTTTTAAGAATACGCCCGAGGGTGATTCTTATAAGGTTGTTATTTTAAATCACCAGTCGCATCCTGCATTTGGGGAAGGTGGTTTGATTGAAGCCGAGCCCCGCTCAGCAACGGTGAAGTGCGATTCGGAAGTTAAGTGTTTGGTTTTGAAGCGAATTGATTTCGAAGAGTTTTGTAATAACAATCCGAAGAATGCTTTACCCATTGTGAAAAAAATTTCAATGGCTTTAATGAAGCGATTAAAACAAACTAGCAATGACTTAATGTTGTTACATAAAGCACTAATGCACGAAATCCGTGGTTAACTGTGAATTTGTTTAGACCAGATTCTTTCTAATTTGCCTTTTAAAATGGCAACATCAAACGGCTTCACGACGAAATCGGAAACACCTTCTTTTATTGTTACGGCCAGGTCTTTCTGTTCTGATCCGGCCGCGGCTAACATAAAAGGAATTGATTTTAATTCAGGATTATTTTTGCAGACTCGCAATAAGTCTATGCCATTCAGGCCAGGCATTTTTAAATCTGATATCACAAATTGAATAGGATTATTTGTTTCAAGACCTCGCTGTAAGATGGGAACGGCGGTCTTACCATCGTCGGCCTCTGCGATGTTGGTGTAGCCTAGGTCGTTCAATGATTTCTTTAAAATTTTACGCATGGTCGAGAAATCATCGACTATTAGGAACCGAGTTGCAGCTGGAAACATCTAAAAACCTCGTCTTTTTCCGGTCATTCGCCTTGTATTTACCGACTTATTATCGGTCTAGTTTTAAAAAACGTTAGGAATAGGGTCTTGCTTTTCCAAAATTATGCTGCCAGACTAAAAACAAGGGTATATTGTTTCTTTGTAAGACATCTGTCCTGAGACACGGAAATTAGTCTTGGGAATAACTGTCTTAGATTGAAGCAGTAAATCTGGTTGAGTCCGGTTTTACGTAAGAAACAATCAAAAGACACTAACCTAAGTAGTATGGTGAAATGTCTATAAATTAAACGGAAGGGAGCAAGGATGCTCAGAGATGTCCTAATTCAAAAAGGCTTATCGAATAGAGAAGCAGAGGTCGCGGAACTCGTTTCAAAAGGTTTATCAAACAAGGAAGTTGCAAACCAATTGTTTGTTACCGAGAAAACGGTAAAATTTCATCTGACAAATATTTATAAAAAAATGAATGTTAAGTCGAGAGCGCAGTTGATCGTTTGGTGTTTGCCGCATCTTGGATTCGTGGAAAACGAAATTCGAGAGGTTCCAGCGCAAGCAGCTCAGTCAGCTCAGTACGCAAATACGCAAGCGGCTACACAAACGATTCCTGCAGGTAGCGCAACCGTAGCTGGTACAACGCAAATTATTCCTGGAAGAAGCAACGGCGACATCAATCGCGGTGGTAATTCTGATCAAGGAATGGGTCTATAATTTTTAAATGGCCACTTTAATTCCTAAGTCAGCTTCAGCTTCTAAAGTGGTCATGACTGAACTTGTTTTGCCTTCACACACTAACTCCCTCGATACAGTTTTCGGGGGAGTTATCATGTCCTGGATCGATATCGCAGCAGCGATTAGTGCCCAGCGACACTGCAACACCGAAGTGGTGACTGCGTCCATAGATGATCTTCATTTTATAGCTCCCGTAAAAAAGGGCTGGGTTGTTAATTTAAAAGCCAGCATTAATTTTGTTTCGCGTACTTCGGTTGAAGTCGGTGTTCGAGTCGATGCCGAAAACCCTCGTACAGGGGAAGCTTTTCATACCGCTAGTGCCTATCTTACTTTTGTTTCCTTAGGTCCCGATGGCAAACCGACTCCGGTAAATCCTTTAATTTTAGACACCGAAGAATCCATCCGAAGAAATAAACAGGCTATCACTCGTCGTGAATTGCGTTTAAAACGCAGAGCTAAAAACATTTAAATTTTTAATTATTCTTTTTCTAGTTCTTTCATATGAAATTCGTCCTAATTCCTTTTCTATAAGACACGGACTTCGTGTCCTCACCGCCCATACAGCACATCCCTGTACGGCGGAGGTCTTATAGAAAAGGAATTAGGACGAATCCTTCTTCGATAGAAAATTAAAAAATTACGTTGTTTTGTTTCAATAGGTTTTAATTCCTTTCGGATTTGGTTTGTAACTATTTGCACTTATTTAGTTGGGTGGACTGAATTTAGTATTTAGTTCGACCTCGGCGGAGCAGGAGGCGCGGCTGTTCGCCGAGAGCACACGAAGTGCGTGGAGAAGTAGATACTAAATTCAGTCCACACATGCAGAAGAGGCTAAACTTGTTTCAAATGAAGACTCAAATGCGTTAAAACTTAATAGAAACTGTCGAACTGTAACTACAGTTTTTACCGATTTGACGTTTGAAAATAGACTCGCAAGTTGGTTAAAATTCATTTGAAAAAAAAGTGTCTCATTTTGTTTCAAAATATGTCTCTAAATACGTACATTTGTGTCTCATTAATAGAGGCTGTTTGTTGGCCCAACAATGGCAATGTTAATAGTCAAACACAAAGGACACACACACA
>JAYVAZ010000244.1:0-1727 GCA_043750675.1 Pseudobdellovibrionaceae bacterium
AAAGCAAAGAAAACGAAGAAACAAGCTATCCTGGATAACCCTATCTTTTCGATTTTTATATCTATTTTCTGCTGAAGCTTCTGCAGTTTAGGTATTTTAGAAAACATGCCTAATTCTAGCTTGAACGCTGAGCATTTAACAAGAAATTTGGATGACAACTCTGATTTGCAAAACATAGACTGCCGAAGACTTAAATTTAGGAGGTCAAATTGAACAAAAAAATAGCTTTGTTTACTGCTGCAAGGTTTACTGCTGTACGGTTTACTATTGCAACTATCGTTTCACTGGTTACCTGTTTATCACTCAACTCACAGGCTCAGCCTTTATCTGCGGCTCTTAGCCCAGAAATGAAAATAAAATTACAACAAGAGATCGATTTTATTGGCAACCTTTACGGATCTGTTTATGCACCAAAAACCTGGAAAGAAATGCACCTTGGTTGGAATCTTCCGATGCAGGTGTCTTTGGCACAACAAAAATTGCAGGCAGCGACCCAATTACGTCAGGCCAGAACAGCAGTTGCGGACTTGATTAACTCTACTGCCGATTATCATGTCAGTTTTGTTTTTTATTCGACTGAAAAATCAAGTCTTCCTTTCCAAGTTAAATCGGTAGCTGGTCAAAGTATTATCGTTTACATCGACCGCACCAAACTTTCCGAAGCGGCTTTTCCTTTTGAATTGGGCGATGAATTGATTAGCATCGACAACGTCAACGTAGCCGACTTAAAAACCCAAATGGTTTCTATATTGGGAGAAAACGTTGCTTCTACTGACGAAGCACTAGCCGACCTTTATTTAACCCGCAGATCAGGTCGCGCCAACATGGTAGTTCCGCACGGACCAAGTAGCGTTGTTGTTAAAAAAGCTTCTGATAGCAGCTTGAACACGGTGACCTTGTTTTGGGAATACGAAGCCGAAAACCTGGGCCGTGCAGCGAATGCAAAAGTAGGTTCGACATTACTAAACAAAAATATGTTGGGCATGAAAGCCTACGATTTTATTGCAGATAAAAAATCGGAAAACAGCTATTCGATCGGCAACCGAAATCCTTTTTTACCTAATCTAGGTGAACGCCTTTGGGAAACTCCTAAAGAAAATACATTTGACGCTTATATTTACCAGAACGAAGAAGGTAAATTGGTCGGAGTGGTTCGTATTTTCAGCTACAGCCTTACTGACTACGCCAAAGCCGTAAAAGATTTTTCAGGGATCATTCAGCATTTCGAAAAACACACGGCTGCAATGGTTATCGATCAAAATAACAATCCTGGTGGATCGGTTTTTTATCTTTATACTTTGGCTTCGATGATGTCTGATCAGTCTTTAAGAGTTCCTAAGCATGCCGTTGCTTTGACTTATGCTGAAGCACTGGAATGTATCGAAACTAACAAATCACTTGATACCATCAAAACCGACGACGAGGCCGTTAAAGCCTTGGGAGACCTTGGTGGCTATCCGGCCTCTTACCAACTGGCTTTGGGAATCAAAGATTACTGTAATTTCGTAATCAGCGAATACAAATCTGGAAAAGCATTATCGGCACCATATTACCTTTGGGGCGTCGACAAAATTACCCCAAATGCAGTTCATTACACAAAACCAGTTATTCTTTTAGTAAATCAATTGGACTTTTCAGGTGGGGATTTCTTCCCAGCTATCATGCAAGATAATAAAAGAGTTACTGTAGTGGGTACCCGCACGGCCGGTGCTGGCGGATATATTTTG
>JAYVAZ010000245.1:0-2792 GCA_043750675.1 Pseudobdellovibrionaceae bacterium
AGGCCAGAGCTGCCTTCAGTTAAATACGGGGTATCAATTTGTGCACTTTTGCGCTTTGGACTTTTCAGTAAAATGTTGATGTATGTTTGTATCTTTTTATGGTTAGCCCCAGCGGTTGCGCTGATCGGGTTGGCTGATTTCTGGATGGATATTCGTACTAAAATGACAATGAAAACGACTGGTAAAACGGAAAAGAATTAGTTTTAAGTAAGATAAAATTTTTTATAAAGTGAGGATTGTATGAAAGTAATATTACAAAAAGATGTGAAAGACTTAGGAAAAATCGGTGACTTAGTGACGGTTTCTTCTGGTTTCGCTCGGAATTTATTGTTCCCAAGAAAATTGGCTATCGAAGCGACTGAAAAACGCGTTAACGAATATAACCATTTAAAACGTGTTGCTGAATCTAAAAAGAAAAAAGCAATGTCTGAACGTACAGCGTTCTTAGACAAAATTCGTGGTAAAACTGTGTTCATCAAAATGAACGCGGGCGAAAACGAAAAACTTTTCGGAACTGTAACAACAACAGATATTTCTAAAGCCTTAGACAAAATGGGCTTTTCTATCGACCGCAAAGATTTACATTTAGAAGAACCCATCAAAATGTTGGGAACTCACAAAGTAACTCTGAAGTACGGAGAAGGCTTAGAAGCTGACTTGCAAGTTGCAGTAGAACGATCCTAGTTAGTCATTGGAACTGAGTTTCGACTCGGCTTCAAAAACCAACGCAATAACGAACCCGCCAAAAGCGGGTTTTTTATTTTGTGCGCCCGGCAGGGCGCTTCACTAGGAGGTGCAAGTCCATCCGCGAACCCGATCAGGGGAATCGCTAGTTGACGACAAGGGTGTCTGGGGCGACCCAGAATCTGAAGGAAGTCGGTACGACAAACCACGACGCCGAGGAACACGAAGTGCATATGAGGCAGGTAACTGGGGTAAGATGGCAAAAATCATCAAAGCCCGATACTGATATGGAACAGTTATTTGTAAATGCAACGGCGATGCGTGGGAAAGTGAAGTGCATTACCCGGGGAGATCTTACTTTGGATATGAAAGTATCACGATTTTTTTTTCGGTGTAAGAAGTCAGCAGCGGCCATATTAAGATGAATCGACAATCATCGAAGGGCCAAACAATGAATATGAGCAAGTAGGAGTTGTAGCAGAGTGAATAAAAAGACGCTGAAAGTTTCTAAACCAAACGCTGAGATTGACAAGAATGATCGAAAATCATTCTTAGAAAATACAGTAGCGCCGTGTTCGCATGACGAACAACAGATCCGAAAGCAAGTCAGTATTAGAATGATGGAAGCGGTTGTCGATGCCTCCAATCTCACGAGTGCACTAAAGCGAGTTAAAAGTAATAAGGGTTCAGCTGGCGTAGATAATATGACGACGGAAGAGCTTGAGAATTACTTAAATTTGCATTTAGAGTCGATTAAGAAGCAGCTTTTAAGCGGGACGTATCAACCGTCCGCAGTAAAGAGAGTAGAAATCCCGAAGCCCGATGGTGGAGTGCGAAAGCTCGGAATACCCACGGTGCTGGATCGATTTATACAGCAAGCTGTAGGTCAGGTTCTTAATCAGATATATGATTCAAAATTTTCTGAATCAAGTTTTGGATTTAGACCCCGGCGAAGCGCGCAGGATGCGATCAGACAATCGAAGCGCTACGTCGAAGAGGGATACAGAATAGTTGTCGACATAGATCTAGAAAAGTTTTTCGATAAAGTCCAACACGATGAGCTGATGAATATTTTAAAGTGTCAAATTAAGGACGCGCGACTTTTAAAACTAATTCGCCGATATTTAAAAGCTGGTATTATGATTAATAACGAGGTTATTGAGCCCACAGAAGGAACGCCGCAAGGCGGGCCACTGTCACCATTGTTATCAAATATTATTTTAGATAAACTGGATAAAGAGCTTGAGGAAAGAGGCCATAAATTTTGTAGATATGCGGATGACTGTAACGTTTACGTTAAAACAAAGCGTTCCGGTGAAAGAGTTAAAACATCGCTTACAAAATTTATATCCGACAAACTAAAGCTCAAGGTGAACGAAGATAAAAGTGCAGTGGCTCATGTTAGTCGCCGGAAGTTCTTAGGATACACATTTAATCTGCGACAAAAAGCAAAGGTTCAAATCAAGCCTCATGGTAAATCAGTCGAAAAGTTCAAATTAAAAGTTAAAGCTTTGATGCGAGCTGGTCGCGGACGAAACATCAAGCGATTTATAAAAGAGGATTTAAATCCTCTTTTGCGTGGTTGGTATGAATACTTTAAGGTCAGCGATGTGAAAAGGATCTTTAGAGATCTCGAAGAATGGATCCGTCGAAGGATTAGAAATATCTATTGGCGACAACTGAAGAGTGGCAAAACAAGATTTAAGGAAATGATTAACTGTGGAATAAAACCCGAGCGGGCAAAAGAATGCGCGGGAAATGGCCGTGGTCCATGGTGGAACTCAAACAAACTTCATATGTCTGAATTAATGCCGACAAAATCACTCAAAGAGATGGGTTTATACTGCTTCGCAAAATAAAATATAGGCTATAAAGTCATTGAACCGCCGTATACGGAACCGTACGTACGGTGGTGTGAGAGGACGGACTGCTAATGCGGTCCTCCTACTCGATGAAATGTGTAATTTAAAATCGATTGTGAACGCAAATAGCTTTTAAGCAGCAGTGGGCGGGGTCGTCCTGGCCCATCGTCGCGGCCGAAAACGAATTTCAGCCTAATCAGGAACCTTTGTTGTAGAATGAAAGTAGACCCTACCAAGGAGCCTTCG
>JAYVAZ010000246.1:0-8159 GCA_043750675.1 Pseudobdellovibrionaceae bacterium
ACCTGGCCGGACACGGACATACTAAAATGGCTGATTTTAAAAGGATTAAGTGGATCTTGGAAATTTTTTGGGCTGACAAAATCCATCGGATTTATAAAATCAGTTCCTTCCCATTCGGTGACACCGTAACCAAACTGATAAACTTGACCAGAATTTTTATATTGCAATTCTAACTGTTTAAATTGAACAAACTCTGGTTCATTATTTATCGCAAAGACAAATGGTTCGATTTTTATTTTAATATTTGAATTAAATTTATATTCATAGATATAGTTAGCGGTAAACACGCCTTGAATTTCATGACTGGAACCATAACGATTTAAACCCACAGTCACAGCCGATTGCCCTGTAGATCCGTAAAGTCCCACGAGACTGAAAAAAATTAGGTAGCTAGCTATTCGGACCATCCTCACCAATCTATCGGACTTGGATTCGGAGTCAAGGCGTCTCATCTTGAGACATATTAATAGTTGAAAATCGCTATATTTTTATAGGCAAATTATTTCTTAATTCAGGTAAAAAAGGCTCATTTTAAGACGAAAAATGACCGATAATTTATTGTTCAAGGGCTTTCGATGTTCCGGGGTGATAGGTCTTGAACTGTGGAATAAACAAGTGTTTAAAGATAAACGTCTTTTACAATATTTTTTCTATGCCTTTCTTTTTATTGGGCTAGTCAGTGGTTATTCCAACTGTGGTGATGTGCATTTGCGGGCTTTAGAATTAGCAGAAAAATCCTATTCTGTTAAAATTTCGGGCGAAGTTCCGCCTCCGGTGAATCCTGATTCCCCCCTTCGAATCGTTTTTATTATCGATCAAAGTCATTCAATGAAATTTTCGGGTTGTAGTTCAGACTTGGACGGCACCAATCCTCTTCCTGATGGTCCTGATTGCGACGAACAAGCCGGCAGCGACACTTTGAAACTCCGATACCGAATGATAGACCATTGGATCAATAATTTGGAATGGCTGGCTCCGCCTTCGAATTCGGTCAGTATTAATCAAAAAGTAAAAGTAGCCGTCATTCCATTTAGCGGCGGAAAAAAACAACCTATTCCCCCTCCTGGTGGCTATGCATTCAAATCGCTTCAGTTGGCAAAAGCCGATTTAAAAATGTTCGAACGTCTCCAAGATGACGAACCGATGAATTCGAGCGCTAAAAAAATGGGAACAACCGTTCCGCGCCCAGCCGGAGAAGAAGCTCGTAAAACAGTACAAAAAGAACTTCAACTTTTAGAAGAGCAAAAGTTACTCGATAATGCCGTTTTTGAAGTGGTCCTTATTACTGATGGCAACTTTAAGCCGCGTGAAACTCTGCTACAAAAAGCCAAAGAATTGGCTGGCTGCCCTACTAATTGTAGCGGTAATCCACATCCAGCCTGCTACCCCGATGGTGATTTAGGTTGGAAAGACGGGATCACTCCCTACATTTATTGCCAGACCGTAATTCCGCAAAAATTCGCGGCTTCATTTGGCAGTTATGAAGACAATACACCGTTAACTTTGGGCGGAACGATTTTGTCGTTGGCTGACGAAAATCACTCTTACAACGCAGCTGAAATTAAAGTGAGAATAATAAAAACAAATTATGTCGTGCCTAGCTTTAACAATGCTTGGGACGGAATCCCCGACTTGATGTTGTCATTGGCCAGCAACCAAACAATTAAAAAATATGAAGTAACCACGGCGCTGCCTCCGTTTTCCATTCAGCCACGAGAACAACCGCAGTTGACCTATGTTATCAAAAATTTTCACGCGATAAACCTAAATGCGTACGTCAACGAATTCGGTGAATTGATCACTGACTCGGACGCTGACGGAATCTCCGACGAAGAAGAGTTGGCGACTAATTTAAATCCAGTAAACCCCAGAACCGACGGCAGCAAATGCCTTGATGGTATTACTAAGTTTTACGGCTGCGAAAAAATCAAAGTTTGTGACCCCTTATTGGACGTCGATGCCGATGGACTTAATGAATGCGAAGAGATCACTTTGAAAACTGATCCCATTTCTTCTGATACTGATAACGATGATATAATGGATTTCTTTGAAGTTCGCGGAATTGGTTTAAACCCTAATTTCGATGAATCCACCCAGGCACGCAGTGGCGATGGCATGACAGACCATCAGCATTTTGCCGCCGGAGTGCATATCCAAGTACCGCTAGACAGCGTTGCCATAAACAAAAAAGTAGATTTCCGGGTAACTAAAATCGGTGAAAAAATTAAAAACGTTGCTGAGGGTGTTATTATTAAATCCGGAACGTATGATATTTTAGTTAACTTGCTGCCGGTAGTAAAAACAAAAGAAGTCACAGACGCTGATGAACAATGGAAAACGCAACTGAAAGCCAAAAGCAGTGCTAAAATCGATTTAGATTTAATGGATAATTTGCGTGGCACCAACCATAAAGAATTAGTGAACCAATACTTATTCTTAATTAAAGTAGCTGCGTTGGAAAACCCACAAACCACGTATTGGTTAATGCTCCGTAAAGATGTCTTGTTTTCTAATGGTAACAATTTAAATTTAAATCTGAACCTTAACGACTTCCACCAATTGATATATATAAAGAGAAACAAATGAGTAAAAAAGCAAAATTCAATTTTTTTATATTAATCATGGCTATAGTAGTAGTGGTCACGTTTCAAAACTGCGGTGATATCAAGATTTCAAAAATGGTAGTCGACCAATCCTCTTTCTCAACCACAAAAATGACTGGTGAATTTTGCTCCGTGGCCGCGTTAAGTGAAGAAATCAGAACTCAAATTATTTTTATCGTCGATATGTCGGGCTCAAATATTCGAAAAATCGTAGGCAACAGTTACACGGCGAATGGCGCAACTGATACACTTGGCGCGCGTTTTAAAGTAATTCAAGACTTCGTTTCATCAGCGTGTTTAAGAAGCCGGCCCAATTCCCGTTTTTCGATTATTGGGTTTAGTTCAGACATAATGCCAGGTACCACCTCTAATCTTTGCGTGAAAGATCGTTTAGTTTCAGCGGGGGCCTTAGGAAGTCAGTTAGATGAACTTCGCGATATTCAGGATGCCGAAACAGTTCCGGCCCCAGCTTCGATGCGTTCAACGGTTTATGACAATTCTTTTTCTTGTGCTGCACAAACGATTCAGTCAGATCTTGCCGCAATGACTGCTGCGGAAAGAAAAAGTCAATTTTATCAAGTAATGTTTCTTTCTGATGGGCAACCGACTGACGCCATTGGAAATGACATTACTAACTACAACAGCATTTTATCGGCGGTAAGATCTATATTTACGGCGGGCGCACAGGCTTCTAGCATCGTAGTGCAACCCATCCTTTACGGAGCCCAAATTCTACGTCAGGAAAGTGAAGCTAAATACAACAGTGCTGTCGACGTAATGAAAAAAATCGCCGAGCAAGGCCAAAGTGTCGAAGCAACGGTTGATGACGTTAGCAAAATCAATTTTTGCGACTTGTTTAATAGCGGTAAAAAAACTCCGTATGTCGTTACTTCATTCGGGGCGATTAATATGACGGCCCATTTACGAAATGGACAATTACTGCCAGATTCTGACATGGACGGAATTCTTGACGAAGATGAAATTAAACGTGGATTCGATCCACAAAAACCTAGAACCGGGTTAAATGGAAACGAAATTTTGGACGGCATTTGCCGTTTCGGGGCAGACCAATGTGTTAGTCATTCCCAATGTTCGGCACCCAATTCAATGGGTCTTACCGATTGCGAAGTTACGGAATTAGGTTTGGGCGATGGAATTGACAGTGACAAAGATGGCATACCAGATCTGGTAGAATTTTTGAAACGAACTTTGCCAACTGAAGCCGACTCCGATCACGATTTAGACGGCGACGGTGACATCAATCTAAAAGAGATTTCAAAAGGCCGCGACCCAAATGCCTACGATCGCGATGTCGATTACAAAAAAACAATGGATATCCTAAGAAGACGTTCGGACGAGGCAACGATTTCATGTCCGGCCAATCAAGAGCGCTGGTTAATTTCAGCCAATAATATTCCTTTGGTTAACACTTTAGAAGTTCGCGCCAATGACCCGGTTTCGCAAAAATGGCCGGTAGCAAATCATCGGGCTGGCGAAAACATTATTTTCGTTTACTATATAGTTCAGCAGGCTAATGAAAACGGTGAAGGCGGCGCTGAAGTTTACGGAAACTTTTTTAAAATTTATCAAGGGCAAGAATTAGAATTGAAAAACTTCAAAAAGCTGGGTGACTTAAATGGAATTTTTACTCCGATTCAATAAATCGGTTCTATTTTCAATATTAACGGTTTTGTTTTCCTTCACAACGGAAGCGCAGCAGTTACGCGGAATTTGCCCGAAATTGGAAGGTAGCAAATTTATCAACTGTCTAACAACTCCGCCCATTTGCAATGGAACTTGCGGCGATTTCTCTGGTCTGTTTTTGGTTTGCCAAGGGTTCTCGGTATGCGGAACGAGTTGCACGGGAACTCTACCTGATACGGAATGTCCAGATCCTAGTACTTACTCGAAGTGTGACCCTACGCCGTCGACCACTTGCGGAAGGCAATGCGCTCAGGGCACCAAACCGGAAACGAATCTATGTACGGGCGTTTGTTATACAGCTCAATTTAGTTCCTATACTTATAAAGTTCCGATAGGTGGAGGCTGCACCAGCACTTGCACAGGATACAGCGATGTCACAACATGTACGACCACCGAGGCCGGACAGGTCTGCGAAAGTCACAGTGTCTGCAATGGTTATGAACAACACTGCGAACCTGCGACCTGTTCTTCTCAGTCTTCCAGCTGTGTAAGCGGATCCACGTCTACCCCGAACGTCGCCGTAGGTTGCGGTTGTTCCTGTGGTCAAACCGGGATGAGTGCCCCTACTCCAACCTGCGGAAGCCCACCTCCCGATCAGTGTCAGTAGGCTGCCAGACATGGCAGCAGTCACAGTAGATGAGCTTAGTAAGCTCTTAAAACCGGTTTTTCTTTTCTGGCTTCTTTCACCCATTCCTTAACGGCGGGGTGATTGGAAACGGACTTCATATATTGCACTATTTTCTTATTTTTGATTTTGATGCCGTAACTTATAAATCGGAAAACAACAGGCGCGTAAAATGCGTCGACAATTCCAAAATCCCCAAATAAAAAAGGACCCGACGTCTTCTTTAAGCAATCGCCCCATAACTGAGTGATCCGCGAAATATCGTGTTCGGTAGCACTAGTTAAATGTCGAATCTGTGTTCGCAATCGAATGTCCATCGACAGCTGACTCCGTAAAGACTGAAAACTGGAATGCATTTCAGCCACCATCGAACGGGCAAAGGCACGATCGCCTTTATCGGCTGGCCACAGCGAGTGATTTTTATAAGTTTCGGCCAGATATTCGCAAATCGCCAAAGAGTCCCAAATTCTATGTTCACCGTGCAGTAATAAAGGCACTCGTCCCGAAGGCGAATACTGTTTAATCTTTTCAGCCGTGTTACGTTGATCTAATAATATTTTGACTTCTTTAAAGGGCACTCCCGCCGCCCGCATTGCCAACCAAGGCCGCATTGACCAGGAAGATAAGTTTTTGTCCCCGATGACTAATATCATTTCCGGATTTGCCACTATCAAATCTCCTTTTACAATTCCTTTTAAATTCCTATTAGAGATTTAGATTTTTTAAATCATCCAATGCATTCTTTACGAAACCCTTTAAATACTTTCTCAATCTAGGATGATCTCTTCGAGAGTTCAACCAAACAGTCATTAATAACCTACGCGCCATAATAAAATATTCCAAATAGGCCAATTCCTGCTCTGGCAAAGGCCGTAAAGAGCGATAGCCCGCTATTAAATGCGAGCGACACCTTTCCAGTTCCTTTGCATTTTTTATATCCAACTGGCTTTTTAAGGCAACCAGCGGAATTCCTAAATCATATAAAAAAATCCGTTTCCACAATCGTCAAAGTCTATCAAGGCAAAACGTTTTTCTTTTAGCCACAATAAGTTTCCAAAATGAAAGTCGGCATGAATCAAACCAAAACTTTTTGGAAATTGACGCTGATATTTTTTTATTTTTTTAAAAACGATTTTTCGACCCGCTTCTAATTTCTGAACTTGAGTTTGCGAAACACCTTGGATGTCTTTTAAAACTCCAAAATGCGTCAGCGGGCCAATCAACCCCTGGATATCCCAATAATTTCTGATACTTTTTTTGCCGGCTACACTATTATGTAAAGTCGCCATCATTTGGCCAATTTGGAATAATTGTACCTGACTAATTTTCTTGCTGATAAATCGGCCATGTATCCAATGATACATGCTAACGAAACGGCCCTCGGGAAAATGCAGATTTTTTACTTTTACTAAGTAATTCTTCTTCTGACTGTGGATTGGAACCGGTATTTTTAAAAACTTGTTTTTAGAAAGATGCCTTAGCCATTGCAACTCACTATTTATTTGTAGTTCAGTATGATAATTCAGCCGATGAATTTTTACCAAATAGGTATTCCCTTTGGTATCGGTCAACTTGTAGGTCGCATTTTCCCCGTGTTGGATGAAGTCTAGTCGTGCCATTTTAACCGGGAAATGCGAAATCGCTTCAATTGCTAACTGCCTTAACCAACGAACCTGCCCCCGATATGTCAGCTGCTCAAATTTGCCCATTTTTCCCTCAAAAACTTAGGTCCAGTTTTGTTCCGTAACATTTTACCCGCTAAGAGTAACGCAAAAACCATTATAAAATATATCTTATATTATGGGTAAAGAGAACCAAGAGTTTTCAGACGAAAAAAGCGCATATCTAGCACATCAAAATAAATCGGCTACGCTATTTGTGTTAGGGAAGTTAGCGATTCCGTCGTTTCTAAGTTTTTGGATTCCCGATTTGCTTTTGGTTCCAGATAAACAGTACGTATATTTAATGGTTCGTTCTTTGATCATACCGTTTTGCTTAATCGGATATTACCTTACAAAAAAAACCAACGATCTTTACCGGCTTCAGCTGATTACGTCAGTGACGATTATTTTAATCGCCAATATTCTTAATGGCCTTAATATCATTTTAGATCAACCTAACAACCCGTATTTCTTTTTCGGTATCTGCATGGTCACATCGGTCGGGCTATCTTTTATGCCTCTGCTGAAAAGATTCTTTATTATTACGGCTTTAGGTATTTTCCTACCCTTCTTCACTTGGTTTTATTTAAAAAAACAAATGGAACCGGATTTCATATCAACCTTTGTAATCCAACTCTACTTGGCCGGCGGTTTCGTTTCCACTAGTTACTTGATCCGTTTCTTTACGCAAAAATCTAAAGAAAACGAATTTCATTTTCAAATGTCTTTAAAAAACGAAATTGCGCACCGTGATTACTTGATCAAACGCAAGACGGAAGAAGGCATTCAATTAGAAAAACTAACTTCGCAGTTTTCTCCTCAGGTAGTTAAGGCCATTAAAGACCGCACTATCAAATTATCAGACGAAGCAAAAAAGGCGGAAATCTGTACCTTGTTTGTGGATATTGTTCGATCAACCGAAAAAGTAAATGTCTTACCGGAAAAAAGTATTAAATTAGTACTGTCGCGATTTCTTGGGACTACGGTAGAAATTCTTCTTAAATATGACATCACCATCGACAAATTTCAGGGCGATGGCCTTTTAGCTTTTTGTAACGAGCCAGTTAAATACGACGACTTTATTCAGCGAATAGCCTTGGCTGCCTTAGAAATTAACGAACAATTAAAGATCGACCGGGACTTTTATCGCCTTTTTTGGGGAGACGAGCTGATGGTTCGTTCGGGTGCTGCAACCGGAAACGCCTATGTGGGCTTCTATGGAGATAAACACTATTTTAACAGTTTCACCGCGATTGGATCGCCTTTAGCGTTGGCTTCCCGCCTAACCGCTGCGGCTGAACCCGGCTGTATTATCGTCGATGAAACTTCCGCCAATTATCTAATTGCACAAGGTTTTGTGCTGGAAGCTCTAGGTAAACAATACCTCAAAGGATTTGAAAATTATCAAATCAACGCCTACAAACTAATAGATAAACCGAAAGAATTGAAACGTTACGATTTCCTTTAGATTTGCAAATTAACCGACCTGAAATGCAAATTTTATCTGTCCAATTTATAACAGTTTGGTCGACACCCAAAAAAGAGTATTCTTCTCCGGTTACTAAA
>JAYVAZ010000247.1:0-2878 GCA_043750675.1 Pseudobdellovibrionaceae bacterium
TATCACAGAAACGGATCAACCGACCTCGGCTGATCCGTTAGATGCTGACCAAACGCAAAACTTACCTGTTGCTCGAATGATTTATGCGACACCTTTAGAAATTGATGCGTCTGATAAAATTACAAGTTTGGTTTTAGAAAAGTTTAGCTACGACAAACTGACTAAAACAATCCGTTGGACGGTAAAAAAAGGTCTAAAATATTCCAATGGTGAGGAAATGACCGTCAAAGATGTGGTCTTTTCTGTTTTACGAATGACTTTCACAAGACCCAAGTTTCCGGTTATTGATTCTATTGAAGGAGTTTCTGATTGGATTAAAGAAAGCTTGCCACTTAAGACCATGCCAAAGGGAATAAAAGTTGTCGGACAAGAAATTACGATTAAGCTTACTCAAGATCATCCGCATCCGTTATTTCGATTTTGCCTGGAGTTATTTTCTATAATTCCTGAAAAATGTGTGGACTTGAAAACAAACAAGGTGGTTTGTGAAAGTATCCCCGAAAGCGGTCGCTATAAAATTGAATCGCGTGAAAAGACATCAATTGTTTTTAAAAAGAGAATCGATGTTTCTGGTCCCGAAAATATCAGCTTTAAATATGTCCCGGCCGTTCAACTGGCGATAGAATTGCCAAGCCTTAATGGCCAGTCCATTATCGCGGGGAACGAATCAATGTATTCATCTGAAGAGCTAGAAAAATTTAGAAAGTTTGAATCTTTCTATTATTTACCAGCGTCAAGATTTGCAGTTTTGCAAATTAGTCCTGAAATTGCACCGTTTGATGACAAGTTATGTCGAGTCGCCTTTGCCCATCAGTTTCGGCAAGAGTATGAAAAGATAACCAAAGACAATTCCCCAGCTGAATCAAGTATCTTCACTAAGATTATTTCAGGCTATTTAAGCCGTAAAGATCTTGAGACATCTATTGTCAGTAAACTAAAAAAAACCGAGGTTGATAGCTGTGTTCTAAAACTTAGAAAAAGCGAAATCAAATGGGGCTACGTAGAGAATGAAAAGAACTCTGGATTCGTCCAAGCTTTTAAACAAACGCTAAAAGCTCTTGAGCTTAAAGGTGAGCCACAAATTTTTAAAACACGAAAAGACCTAGCAGAAAAATTTTCTCAAGGTGAACTTGCCATTTTCAATTCAGGTTCTGGATTCTGGGCCAATGATCCAGTAGGTGATTTGCAAATGCTGTTTACTCCAAATCTTCATAAACCACTTAATTTTATAGCTAAAGATGAGAATCTTCAGAAGTTAATCAAACAGTTGGTTTCTGATCAAACCGACAAAACAAAATATGCTGAGGTGAATAAATATCTTCATGATCAGGCGATGTTCAATGTCTACACGCATGTTCGGCGTTTTTATTTTTCTAAAGATAAAAATAAACTGAAACAAATTCCTCAAGGATCGGCAGCGCCCACGCCTTGGCAGGTTTTTGAATGAGTTTAAAAAGTTTAGTCCACTCTTTGCAAAAAAATAGCAATCACTTAAAGAGTCTTCAAAATATTGAGTACTCTAAGATTTCGAATTTTTATTGGTTTAATTTAGTTCAGACCACAGAAGACCGACTTATCACGGATCGAACCTATACTGGTTTTGATACAAACCCAGAGGTCGCCTTAGCAAAGGCAACATCTGAATATATTGAAAGAAGTTCGTTTAGCGCTGGCCACAAGTCAGGTTTAAAGTCTTGCAATACAGAGCGGTCAGACGGTTTTGCCGCTTATCCAAAGCTAGGCTTAACTAATGAGTTGGCTCAGGAAAAAGCTAGAGAAAACGCTTTAAGTGAAGCTATCGAAAGATTTGCCTGGGCCACATGGTGGGATGATATTCATATTTCGTTTAAGTACGCTGAATTCTCTTTAAAAACATTTGAAATCGAATATCCAGATCAGGCCAAGATTCTGTCAGAGATTAATACTCAAAAAGAGATTATCAAAATTCACGTTATAAAACCAGAATATCAAAGCTATGATCAGTATTCATTAAATATTGTTGTAGTAGAATTTAGTGATGGCGTAGTAACTGGTGGGGCCTGCGGAAAATTAAGAGACGAATCAAATATTATAACAAGAGCAATTTCAGAGCTGCTGCGGCACGCACTTGTTTTAATACAGAATAAGCCAAAGCCGAGTCAACTCAGCCTTTATGAAGAACGACTGCTTTTTTATGGAAGTCCCCAGGGAAAACAATCTTTCTATAATCGTATCAGCCATAGAGGACAAAAGAAAATTACTTTCCCTGCCCTTTGTATTGACGAAAAAATTCCGTCAGTAGACACGCATAACGTTCATCGATGTTTGTTTGAAGATCAGCCGCCATTTATTGGTGGCGTAGTAGAGAGGATGTGTTTGTGAAAATAAAATACATTCTGACCTCGGTGACCGCGTTGCTGTTTATTTTCTTTGGATTGTTTTATGTTTTATTTGATCATTATATTTCATCAGCCGCCAATGAAGCAGTGATGGCTTGGATAAAGGGTGAAGAAAATTTGATTATCGAAAGCAGTCTTCTATCAAGTATGACTAAGACTCAAAAGATATTACTTTCAAGCGAGTTTATTAAGGGGCTCGCGGTTATTGATCAAACCGATACAAATCTTAGACCCTTGATTGAGTTTGGACAAAGAATTGATCTTGAGCCTGTTCGATTGAATAAATCGCGTATTCAAAATATGGGCTTTTTTAAAAAGTATCTTTTGCTAGACGCGCCCAACAGCCCAAATTTAAAAATTGTTTTTTCGATTTATTCTGAAAAAATTAATAACTTGTTTTGGATAACCAGCTCAATTTTTTGTTTTTTAACCCTACTATTTGGAATGATCATTTATTTGTTGAAAAAGTCCGAACAAAAAACTATTGAACTCTACGCGCA
>JAYVAZ010000248.1:0-6650 GCA_043750675.1 Pseudobdellovibrionaceae bacterium
ATTGCGAGAAATTCGTTCACCATTTGTAGGGTAGCTTTTGCGAGCCGATAGAGCGACATAATGCTTTATGGAAATGAATCAATCGCTCATTATAAGCCGCGAAATATTTCGAAATGGATGTCTATGGCATTTCAGGCCGGAATCCTCAATATTGGCGGCTTTATGGTTGTTCACAGATTTGATTCACACGTGACAGGATTTGCGACCTAAATATTATATTACCTTTGGGCTTATTTTCTTTCTTCTCAGCATTATTTTGGGATTGGGAATGATTGGATACTTCGGAAAGTTTGGCGAGCCCCAGGAACTTTTTCATGACTACACTTTACTTATTCTACTGTGCTTAGTTTGTGGAATTCAAAATGGAACATTAACTACAGCGTCATCTGATGCGGGCAGGAATTATCTTCTTCTTTGGGTTCAATTCTGTCCTTGGAGGATACGTGTTTAGCAAACTCGGCTACGCGGGCTTTTTTGTTTCGGTATTAACTTCGGGTACTTTGTTTTTCACGATGCTTTATTTTCAAATTTTTAGATATAAGCAGATAGGATAGATATAGTTCCCATCAAGAAAACAAAAGAAAGAACTAATTTTTCGAAACTATCTTTTTTTATTCGCTTTAGCCAAACCCCTGCTAACTGGTTTGCGACGAATGCAATTAACATCATAATGGGTAAATAAAAATAATGTTCTTGATTAAGATATCCTTTTTTGAAATAGACAATAAAACGCAAAATATCACCACCGAAATCAATTAACGTTGAGGTGGCTGTAAAAGTTAAAGGGTTCAAATTAAAAGTAGTTAGCGCTAATGAGCGAACCGCGCCCCCAGAGCCAATCATTCCGGTAAGTAAACCAGATAATCCTCCGCCAATATAAGGCAGCCATTTGCCTTTCATAAGATATTTGGTTTTAAAAAACAGAAAAAAAGTAGAAATACTTATTAAGAAAACTCCAAGCGCAATTGAGTAGGTCTTTTCCGTAAACAAATTAGAATACTGAGCACCAATGCCAGTAAAGAGCACTGACGGTATGCCAAACTTTAATGTCAGCGGCCAATTAATATTTTTCCAGTACATAACTGTTCGAACTGTATTTCCAAAAATATGTAATGTTGCGGTCAATGCCAGTGTAATTTGAAATGATTCAAATAAATTTCCAAGAGGAACAAATAACGTCGAAGAACTAACGCCGCTGAGAGTGCCAATCAGTTCAGAAAAAAAAGCTAAAATAATGAAATATATTTCATGATGAGGATGCATTCGCAGAAGTCTTGCATCTTGCTACAAATATGGCAATCGCCGATTATTAAATTCTAAGATTTTGATTCATAAAAATTCTGCATAAAAAATAAATTCCCGCAGAGCATACAAAAGCCAAAAGACCGGTTAAATAAACCGTCCGATCAAACTGAAATAAAAAAGCAAAACATGTCGCAATTCCGAGTACAGGAAAGATGGGAAATTTACCAAGTGACAGCGGCAATCGAAAAGGACGAATTTTCTCGGGCGTAATTATTCGTAGACGAATGAGCGCTACATTTACAGCGATAAACACGATCATCGTTGTGAACGATGCGATTCCTGCTAGCGTCTCAACTTTTCCGAAAGGTAACAGAAGGATCGTCAAAACTAACGCCACTAGGGCCGCTACCCATGGAGTCTGTTGTTTTTCAAAAGTCTTAGAAAGAACTCGCGGCAACGATTTGTCGTTTGAAATTCCGTAAAGAATTCGACTTATTGTGACGAGTCCGATCAAAGCTGTATTTGCGGTCGAGAAGAGCGCAATGCCACCAAGAATACTTGCCAGGCTTCGGGAACTTTTCAGTGAAGCATCTATAAGTGCAGACTCTGTTTGTGCTAACTGTTCTGGAGGCATCAAAGCGACAGCAGCAAGGCTCACAAGTATGTAGAGTATTGTTGAAATAAGAAGACTTAAAAGAATGGCGCGAGGAATATTTTTTTCTGGATCCTTAGTTTCTTCAGCGAGACTTACAATATTTTCGAAGCCTAAGAAAGCGAAGATGATGAGCGCAGCACTTGAAACGGTTGTAAGCGTCGGACTTGCTAGCAAAGCCTTGCCAAAATCAGGTCGTTGCCAGCCAAGCCATATGAATAAAACTAATCCCGTTGCTTCGATCAAAGTAAAAATCGCGTTTGTCCAGCTTGACTGCCGAATTCCCAGGATATTCACGCCAGTGAAAACCACGAGCAGGCTGCTAGCAACTAAAAAGCGTGGCCATTCAACGAAGTGCTGAAGGTAACTTGCAAAAGCAAGTGATACTGTCGCGGCCGAGGCACAGCCAGCAAAGATCACTCCAATTCCGATTGTGGCTGCAAACCAACGATGTTTTGAAAAAGCATGGCGCATGTAAATATATTCTGCACCAGCGGCGGGGTACATCGTCGCAAGTTCCGCATACGACAGTGCAGTTAAAAGTGCTGCAAACGCTGCGAGTAGAAATCCCAACCAAAGGCTGTCACCAGCAATTCCTGCAGCGTGCCCGATGATCGAATAAATTCCGGCGCCAAGAATCATTCCGGTTCCGTAGAATGTAAGCATTGGTAAACCAAGCGAGCGATTGAGCGCCATCAGACCAACTGTCGGGTTGTTTTGTTGACCCAAGTCTCAAATTCGTCAATAGGGAGTGCGCCCGAAATTCGACTCACTTCTTTGCCCTGATGAAAAATTATAAGTGTTGGAATGCCTTTGATGTCAAATTTTTGCCCTGCGCTCAGATTCGCTTCGGTGTCGATTTTGCCGAAAACGATTCGACTTTTTAGACGACTTGCCGCTTCGATAAATGTCGGAGCAAAGCTACGGCACGGAC
The DNA here is from genome assembly GCA_043750675.1 of Pseudobdellovibrionaceae bacterium. Lineage (GTDB taxonomy): Bacteria > Bdellovibrionota > Bdellovibrionia > Bdellovibrionales > Bdellovibrionaceae > JAYSSX01. The sequence continues at coordinate 2,832 of JAYVAZ010000248.1, forward strand.
TGCACCATGGCGCCCAAAAATCGATAACTATTGGGATAGGACTTTTGCGAGAGAGAGTTTCTAAACTTGAAACATTCAGGTCATTGACACCATCATGTACTGAAAGCGAGCCTTTGCATTTCCCACATATTGGATACTTTCCTTTGGGAAAAGAAAACGCCACACGATTGAGGCCGCTGCATTTTTCGCAAATCGAATAAGTGACATCTTTGGTCATAAAGAATTCCTCCATTTGACGAACCAGTATATAAATTGATGGCGATTCAGATTTGCTTTCAAGCATGAGCGTCAATACTCCAACCTTAGGTTATTACTTTTTATGCTTCGCGCCCTTATGCATGCCTTTTCCCATATCCATCATTGAGCACGACTCGCCCATCATAAATTTGCATTCGTTATGTAGAGCTTCATGACACACTTTGAAGTCTTGATCTGTACGCAAGCAAGTTGCCATCTGTGTATGGGCGACAGCCATCTTTTCACGGTCTTCTTTGCTTGGGTTCATTTCCATCTTACCCATGTCGTGAGACATTGAAGGGTCCGCTGCCCAAGTTGGTGCTGCTAAATTTGTAAGTGCAAGCAATGCGATAACTGTTAGTGCTTTCATAATTTCTCCTGTTTTGGTGTTTGGGTTCTTATTGGACATAAATTTATTTTGGAAATTGATTCTCGCAGGTAATTTGTGAACATACGCAAGGTTCAAGACGAAACTCCTGTTGAGCTTTGACGGCAACACTCAGGTATAAATTTTGAAATTGCCTTAATCGCAGCTTGCGCTTTAGTTAAAAAATTTTCGGAATTTCCAATAACTTCATAATTAGGATGTCCGGCCCATGCATTTGCAATCTTATCGTCGATTTCTTGGGCTTGAATAGCCGTTTCGATGCGCAACGGATTTTGTTGATTGTAGCCTAAAAGGTCGGTCGGAGATCGCAAGTGAATCACGGCAAGGTATTTAGTGTACTCATGTTTCGCGTCATTACCGCTCATTTTCCAGAATGATTCAGGAGTTCCAGACCAATATGCAACTCCGTCAAGAGTTCCTCGGTCACAAAGCCCAACACTCCATTTCTTTTCCCCAATCACAAGATTCTCCATTTCGACTTGCACATGAAAAATGGCTCCCTGCGCAGCTCGTTTTGCGGATGCACTATGAAGTCGCCAGAAGCCTCCGCTAAAAATGATTGAAGCAGCCTCAGGAAGTATCGCAACGTGTTCACACAAAACTTTTTTTGCCATTTCAAGGACTGCAGTTTTGCCAGCTCCAGGTCCGCCCGTAATTACAATCAGGCGAGTGTCCGTTTGAGGAACCAATTGTTCACAGCGCTTTTCACAGGCATTTGGAGCAGTTAACATTTCTACTCCAAGGTAAATTCTTGATCTTGCCGTGGCACTTCGCAAGACCAGTTAAATCGTTTAGTTATGTGTTCTTTCATTTTGTTTGCAGCTTCTATTTCGCCGTGAGTGATAAACACTTTTCGTGGACTGATCTGAGACCCAGAAAGCCAATCAACAATTTCAATGTAGTCAGCGTGAGCTGAGCTGTTTTTTAAAACTCGAATTGTAGCATGTACAGGAATGAGCTCACGATGGATTTTAATTTCTTTTGCGCCATCCAGAAGAGCTCGTCCCCGAGTGCCCGCCGCTTGAAAACCCGCGATAACAATAGTTGTAGTCGGATCAGAAGCGAAAGATTTCAAGTGGTGAATGATTCGTCCACCCGTCGCCATTCCACTGGCCGAGATAATTATCATCGGTCCTTTTTTTTCGTTCAGTGCTTTTGATTCCTCAACAGTTCTGACATAGTGAACAATGTTGCACATTTCTTTGCACTGCTGATCTGAAAGCTTATGAAGTGATTTGAATTCACTGAATAGGTCTGTAACATTCGTGGCCATTGGGCTATTTAAATACATTGGAACGTTTGGAATGCGACCTAATTTTTTTAAGGTTGAAAGATAGAACATCAGAGACTGCGCTCTTCCCACTGCAAAAGACGGTATAAGAATCACGCCTTTTTTCTGAAGCGCTTCTTTAATGACTGTTTCTAAGTCCTCCATCGGGTCAACGGATTCGTGCTGTCGATTACCATATGTTGATTCAACAACTAAATAATCAATCGCAGAAATTTTTTCCGGTGGATAAAGAATTGGGTCGTTCGCTCGCCCGAGATCACCCGAAAAACCAATTTTGGTCGTGCCCGCTTCAACTATGACGAAAGCGGCACCAAGAATGTGCCCTGCATATTTGAAAGTTGCACGAATGCCTTGAGTCACCTCAAAAGATTCATCGAAACCAATCGGCACAAATAGCTCAAGTGCAGCCTCTGCGTCTTTTTCTGAAAACAGTGGTAAGGCCGGAGAGTGTTTTGAAAACTTTTTGCGATTAAACCATTCGGCATCTTCTTCTTGAATTCGGCCAGCATCAGCAAGCAGTATTTTACAAAGCGCCATCGTGGCCCGCGTGCAAAATATTTTTCCTTTAAAACCTTCTTTGATTAATCTCGGAATATAGCCTGAATGGTCAAGGTGCGCATGTGTCAGTATAACTGCATCGATTTTTTTGGGATCGACAGGAAATCGATCCCAGTTTTTAAGTCGCAATTCTTTAAGACCTTGAAATAAACCGCAATCCACAAGTATATTTATTTTATCATTCGTTAGTAGATACTTTGATCCCGTTACGGTACTTGCCGCGCCCAAAAACCGAAGTCTAAATGTTGAGACAACAGCCTTTAGATTCAATTTTGAGTCATCTGCATCACTTGGCATTTACATACTCTCGATCTCGATGATTAGGTCAAATCTACCCGACGCCTAAGCAAATAGTCCCACGAATGTTCGCAAACATCGCAAGTTTTAGATGGACAAGCTTCATACAGGAACCAGCACGGAGTATGCCACGAATGTATGAAGCTTATCTGAAGGAGCCTAGATTGCAGTGCTTGTTGAACTTTTACCTATCGTTTTATTGATTTCGCGCGCTCTATTTTTGCGACTGGTTTTACCTATAAGCTCTAACGTTTTGGCTCATTAACTTCGCCTATCCGATCATTCCATCGATTAAATTGATTTGTCGCGATGACATTTTCGCGAAAATTTGGTCGTGCGTGACATATACAATTGTAGTTCCGCGTTCTTTATTTATTCTTTTGAATAAATTCATTACAAGCTGTCCATTTGCTGAATCTAAATTTCCGGTAGGTTCGTCGGCAAACAGAATTTTTGGCTGCATGACTAACGCTCGCGCAATCGCCACCCGTTGTTGTTCGCCACCAGAAAGCTGACTGGGAAGTTTGTCGGCTTTGTCCGAAATCCCAAATTCTTTAAGTAGCTCAAGAGCAAAAGGATTTCGCATTTTTTCGGACTTTGTTTTTAGCGCTGGCATTAAAATGTTTTCTAGCGCTGATAACTCAGGCAAAAGATGATGAAACTGAAACACGAAACCCATGCTTAAGTTTCGAAATCGATGCAGTTCTTTTTTATCTATTTTTGAGAAAGAAATGTTATCAATCATCACATTTCCAGAAGTCGGTTTATCTAAGCTACTGATAATATAAAGAAGCGTGCTTTTGCCGGACCCCGAACGGCCCGTAATGGAAACCATTTCTCCATCAGAAATTTCTCCAGAAATGCCTTTTAGAATCACAGTGGCCGTATTACCAAAACTTTTTGTTATCATATCCATTTTAATTGCCATTAGGAATTTTCTCCGCGAATGATATCAATTGGCTCAAGTTTTCCTGCCGAGCGAGCCGGAAAAAAACTGGCCAGACTTGAAGAAACAAGCGCTAAAAAAAATGCTTTGATATAAATAATG
>JAYVAZ010000249.1:0-9378 GCA_043750675.1 Pseudobdellovibrionaceae bacterium
CAAATTCCGGCGAACATTCGTGAATTTGTATTGTCCAACATTTAATAGGATTGGCCACTAATTACATAATGATATCGTTATCTCCGGCCGCGGTTTCCACAGTGATGGATTGAATTTTACCAAAGTTTTCGTCGTTAGAACGCACGGCCCATCCACAAAGTTTAAATAAAACTCGCGCTCCTACATTGCCATCCCACTCAGAATTAGCCGCCATACCCGGAGAAACTTCATTCACATCAAAACCAATGATCTTTTTATTTTGATTTTGAATTTCTTTGAATAAGAAAAAAACTTCGCTCAGGCTTAAACCACCGGCAACCGGAGTTCCAGTGCCAGGGCATAAAGCCGGGTCTAGGCCGTCGATATCGAATGAAACATACACGTTTTCAGGAAGTTGAGCGATCACTTCGGATGCAATCACAGCGAAACTTTCGCCGTATATCAGACGGTTTTTAATTTCTAGATCAAAAAAAGTATCAATATTGTTTTTTTCGTCAGAGCTGTAGTTGTATTCCTCTTCAGAAAAATCGCGGATGCCTACTTGCACCAGTTGCTGCGGTTTAAAATCCGACGACATTACGTTATACATAATCGAGGCATGCGATTGGTTAAACCCTTGGTAGGCCACGCGTAAATCGGCGTGGGCATCAATATGTAGTATGCCAAATTCTTGTTTGTATTTTTCACTGATTGCTTTGATCGCGCCCAAAGGAGTCGAATGATCACCACCAACCAGACCCAATATTTTACCTGAATCGAGGATTTCTTTTGATTGTCGATAGACCCATTCAGTCATTTCCTCGCAGGCAGTATTAACCTGATTTTCCCACTTTTCTTGTTCTGCGTAGTTTTTCTTCATTTGTGACTTTGCTTTGATCAACGCTTGCGCCACTTTTTTATACTGATCGTTCTTCTTTTTGAGTGCTTTTGGGTATTCCCGCATGAAATAGCCGGCCTTGTAGGCCGAACCGACTTCCAAATCAAAAAGATCGATCTGTTCACTGGCTTCACGGATGATTTGTGGTCCCAAAGAAGCCCCCACCCCATAGGAGGTAGTCACTTCCCAAGGTACAGGCAACAATACTACCTGGGCCTCTTTTTCCGTGATCGGAAGACCAAAAATTCCAAATTCGCTAGAGATCGCCTGCGAAGGATCAAAGTTATCCACTTTGACTACTGACTTATCCACTTTTTTAGAAGAGGTTTTGGCTTTTTTCTTTACGACGGTGCTTTTAGATTTCGGTTTTTTCATAACAATTATTCCCGTGCCAAAAAAAGTTTAGAAAACAAAGAGGCCACTTTAAAAAAACTTTGTCATAGTAGCTAGGAAACTCTTTGTGTAACGCAAAACAATATGGGTTATTTATCGTCTAAAAATAAAATACTCTATTTCCTATTCAATTTAAGGAGACCTCAAGATGAGAGTTATAAATAGAGTTTTAGTGGTGGCTTTACTGCTTGGTATTGGGATCAGTAGCTGGGCGGCGGTGGAAATAAATCCCAGTGCTCCCGTAGGTGGAACAATGACCCGTAATACAGGTGCCGAACCTCCCACAATAAATCCCGTATCTTCAAACGACGTTCCTGCCGATTACATTTTAAGTGAGGCCATGGACTCTCTATTGGGTCGCCATCCTGAGACTTATGATTGGAAACCCCGGTTATCAGATAAATGGGAAGTTTCAAAAGATAATAAGACTTTTACTTTTACCTTAAGAAAAGACATTTTCTTTCATAACGGTGACCCAGTTACTGCTGAGGACGTAAAATTCAGTTTTGAAGTTTATAAAATTCCAGAATACAAAGCGGCAGAAAAAATTCCTTATTATGAAAGCATTTCAAATATCGAAGTTGTGAATCCAACGACTATTAAATTCACCATGAAAGACAATTACTTCAAAAACTTTGAAGTTGTTGCAACCACCTCAATCATCCCAAAGAAAGTTTATGGAGATATCGCAAAAGGTAGCAAGATGAATAAATCCTTCGTCGGTGCCGGTCCTTATATGTTGGATACTTATGACAAGGGACAAAAAATTGTTTTGAAGCGTTTTGCTAAGTGGTATGGTTTTAATACTCCTGAATGGAAGGGTTCTTCTAACTACGACAAATATGTTTTTCGATTTGTAAAAGAAGAAAACGTTCAAATCGAAATGCTAAAAAAAGGAGAATTAGATTACCTTGGTTTGACTTCTGAAAATTACATGAAAAAAACTCAAGGCGATCCTTGGGGTAAAACAATTGAAGCCAAAAAAGTTCTTAATAAAGTTCCCAAGTCTTACTACTTCGTAGGTTGGAATCAAAAGAAGCCCGTATTTCAAGATAAAAATGTTCGTGTGGCTTTAGCGCATTTAATGAACCGCGAAGAGATGAATAAAAAGTTTTTATTTAACATGGCCGATTTAGCGACGGGTCCTACTTATATTCAAAGTGAGTACGCAGATCCCGATGTAAAACCAATACTTTATGATCCAAAAAAAGCGACCGAATTGTTAAACAAAGCCGGTTGGAAAGACTCTGATAAAGATGGTGTTTTAGATAAGATGATTGATGGTAAAAAAACCGATTTCAGATTTGAATTGATTCATCCGAATAAAGACATGGAAAAATATTGGACCTGGTTTAAAGAAGACTTACAAAAAGTCGGCATTAAGATGGAAATCAAATATTTGGAATGGTCTTCATTCACAAAACTTTTAGACGAAAGCAATTTTGAAGCAGTTGCTTTAGGTTGGGGTGGCGTGACTGATTGGGATCCTAAACAAATTTGGCATTCTGCCAGCGCGATTCCTGGTGCATCCAATTTCGTTAATTATAAAAATGCTGAAGTCGACAAAATGATTGATGAAGCTCGTATCGAAAAAGATCGTGCTGTTCGTATTAAAAAATTAAGAGCCGTTTATGCCAAAGTTGCCGACGATGCTCCTTATGTATTTATGTTTAATCAAAAATACAATTTCTACGGTGCAAATGTTCGATTTAAAAAACCAGGTGATACTTTCCAATACGAAATTGGATATGACTACTGGTGGATTCAACCGTGATCGTATACTTGTTCCGAAGGATGGTGTTGATGATCCCTACTTTTATAGGGATCACACTGTTCTCGTTTCTCATTATTAATATGGCTCCGGGCGGACCTATCGAGCAAAAATTGCAAGCGATGCGTTTTGGTGGAGCTAGCCGCGAAGGCGGTGAAAAAATGGGAAACGTCGGAATGAATGCCGAGGTCATGGAGGCCTTGAATAAACAATACGGTTTCGATAAACCGATTCAAGAGCGCTACTATATCTGGCTAAGAAATATTGTAAAATTAGACTTTGGAAATAGTTTTACTTTTGAAGATCCCGTAATTGACGTTATCAGTTCGCGGTTTCCGGTCTCGTTGCAGTTTGGAATAGTCTCCTTTATCTTAAGTTACCTTGTTTGTATTCCCTTAGGGGTCATGAAGGCAATCAAAGCCAACACCGCCTTTGATCATATTTCGGGAATCATTCTGTATGCCGCTTATTCCGTTCCAGTTTTAGTTTTAGGAATTTTTCTAATTACATTTTTTGCCGGCGGAAGTTATTTTAATTGGTTTCCTATCGGAATGTTGTATTCGGATAACTATGAATCGTTAACCACTTGGGGCAAGATTTTAGATCGTCTACATCATTTTATTTTGCCAATTATTTGTTACATGTTGGGCGGATTCACCGAACTGACCATGTTAATGCGAAATTCCATGTTAGACGTTGTAAAGTCCGATTACGTACGTACCGCTAGGGCCAAAGGTCTTAGTGAAAATGTTGTTCTATTTAAACATGCCCTTCGAAATGCCTTTTTACCAATTGCCACTGGTATTGGTGGATTTTTTCGGGTGTTTCTGGCTGGTTCATTAATTATTGAAAATGTTTTCCAATTAAACGGCATTGGTCAGTTAAGCTATTCTTCTATTTTAGCTCGTGATTATAATGTGATTATGGGAATTTTATTTTTGTCGGCCGTATTTTTAATGTTGGGTCGTGTATTCAGCGACATCGTTTATGTATTGGTTGATCCAAGAATTGATTTTAAATAAAGGTTCAAATGATTGAAAGTATAATTAAAAATGAACTCAGCCTAAAACGCTATCGCAAGTTCAAAAAGAACAAGGCGGCAGTCGTTTCTGTTTGGATAGTTTGTATTATTTCTTTTTTCAGTTTCACCGCCGAATTCTGGGCAAATAACAAACCCCACGTTTTGAGTTACCAACAGAAACTGTATTTCCCATTATTTAAAGATTACCATCCTACTTTATTTGACCGTGATGACATTATGGTTATGGATTATCGCTCGCTGCCAATGGGCGACAAGGACTGGGCGATTTGGCCGGTTGTGCGTTGGAATGCCTTCGAAAGTAATAATGATGTCAGTGATTATCCCTCTCCGGTTACTAAACAAAACTGGATGGGTACTGACGATCGCGGACGGGATGTTTTAACTCGTTTACTGTATGGATTTCGTTATTCTATCGGATACGCTGTGGGCGTTTGGTTTTTATCTTTTTTGATCGGCACGATGTTAGGGGCCGTAGTCGGTTATTTTGGTGGTTGGGCCGATTTAGCCGGATCGCGAGTGGTCGAAGTCATCGAGATGATTCCACAACTGTTACTTTTGATTACCATCATTTCAATTTTTTCTCCCAATATGTTTTTGTTAATCGTGTTCAGTTTTATTTTTGATTGGACTTTGATTTACCATCACATGCGTGGTCAATTTTTACAGATTCGCAAACGCGAATTTGTCGAAGCCTCGCGTGCCATCGGCGCTAGTCATGCCCGTATTATTTTCAAACACATTTTACCCAATGGACTGACTCCTTTGGTTACGTTTTCTCCGTTTGCTATTGCTGCTAATATTTCTGGATTGGCGTTGTTAGATTATCTGGGATTAGGATTACGTGCTCCCACTCCAAGTTGGGGCGAATTGATGTCCCAGGCTCAAAAATACTTCACCACGGCGGAGTGGCTGGTTTGGTTTCCCGCACTGGCGTTGCTGTTAATTGAATTCGCAATGATCAATATTGGTATTGGCATTCGCGATGCTTACGATTCAAAAAGTTAATGCAAGCTAAAATCATCTAAGTCGTTGTTGCTATCCTTGCTTAGTCTTGCGGCGTACGAAGTGTACACCTCAGCCGGCCGCACCTCAGCCTTCGCGCGTTAGCGCCTAGACTTAAATGATTTTTTATTCGCATTATAGCACCTTGATTCTATAAAATTTTCCTGCGCTTTTTTGGTTTTGGAAACCGGCAGTTTGCATAGCGGTGCGACACCACCAGGTGGTGCTGCAAGTGCTAAATGATTAGCGCTTTGTGCTACCAAATGATCCGCTATTGATGCGGCGATTGCCAAATGATTTTTCCTTCATTTAATTTTTCTAACTATCGCAGTATTTTTTTAGATTTTGCGCCGGCATTTAATTTGCTTACTACAAGAGTGAATCACTTCAACTCCAAATTAGGAAGCCCTCATGAAATATTTTAAATTTGCCGACTCGGATTTAATTTCCATTCTAAAAATAAAATCTGAAAGCGAAAGAAAACTTACAGTCGAAATTATTGAGTTGTTAATGGAAGTAGATAGAAGAAAAATTTATTTGGAAATAGGTTTTGGAAGTTTATTGGATTTTTGTGTGCAGGAATTAAAATATTCTGAAAGCAGTGCCTTTCGTAGGATTGCGGCCGCTAGGTTAATGCAAGAAGTTCCGGAAATTAGGGAATCATTATCTTTGGGAACGTTGAATATTGCGATGGTTGCCCAGGCTCATACGTTTATCAGGCGGGAGAAAAAATATAATCACAAAAGTTATTCTGCCGAAGAAAAACGTGAATTGATTTCGAGTTTAGAAAACAAATCAAAAAGAGAATGCGAAATGATTTTTACCGAAATTTCGCCTGAATTGCCAGCGCCTGAACGGCTGCGCCAACTAACTCCAGATATAACGGCGATTACTTTAACCGTTGATCAAAAATTGCTGGAGAAACTGCAGCAATTAAAATAAATGTATTCACATATTATTTCTGACGCCAGCTACTCTGAAATTATTGAACTAATGGCTGATCGCCTTTTAAAAATAAAATCTCGAAGGAATCGGCAAAGTGAAAGAACGGTTGAGTCGAACATTCAGAGTGCGAATTCGAACAATCAAAGGGCAGGTTCGAAGGAACAAATGGGCAACGAACTCTCGAGTGCTGGAAGCAATGCAACACCACCAGGTGGTGCTGCACACGCAAATAAAAAAACTAGAGTGAAAAATGTTTCTCGGTACATTTCCGTGGCCACGAAAAGACTTGCTTATCAAGAGGCGCAGGGTAGCTGTAGTTTTGTTGACTTAAAAACGAATAGAAAATGTTCGTCGCGCTTTCAATTGGAATACGACCACAAATATCCATTTAGTTTGGGAGGGGAAAGTACGCCTGAAAATATTCGATTATTATGTCGGCGGCACAATCAGTTTTACGCGCACAAGTTTGGCTTGCTGTTTTAGTCATTATAGGCGGATTATTCCTTATGAATCGAAAACTAAGAATCAAAAATTGAGATTTAAAAACTAAGGACTATGATTTGCGTCGGTAGACTTACAAACTCTTACCTAATTGAAAAGTTTGGTGCAGCCGATTCACGACTTCTGGCCCCTTGGCATCATCAACCAGAAAGCAGAAATTATGGCGGCTGGCACCCAGGCAAATCATACGGACATTGACGTCGGGAATGGCGTCGAAAATCCGTTTTGCTAAACCAGAAGTATGATTGATGTTGTTACCAATTAAAGAAATTAAACTTAAATTTTCTTCCACCTGAACTTCGGCAAATTGCGACAGTTCTTCAGTTAGGGTCTTCGTTAACAAACCGGCGTCATCCAAAGTCAGCGCCACGCTGATTTCACTGGTAGTGATGGCATCGATGGAAACTTTGTGGCGATTAAAGACGCTGAAAATTTGAAATAGAAACCCGTGCGAATACAACATATCCGGAGTCGATAAGGTCACTAGAACTTGTTTTTTTCGCAAAGCCAATGCGCGCACTAACGGCGCACTTTTCACCGACTGTTTAATCCAGGTGCCTTTAGCTTCGGAATTAAAACTAGAACCAACAAAAACGGGAATATCATTTTCCATTGCGGGCGCAAGGGTCGCAGGATGTAAAACTTTGGCACCAAAAGTGGCCAACTCGGAAGCTTCTTTAAACGAGATTTCGGAAATGGAAATGGCTTCTTTACATAAACGAGGATCCGTTGTCGCGATTCCCGCAACATCTGTCCAGATTTCCAATTCATCGGCATCAAAAGCCTGTGCAAACAAGGCAGCAGAATAATCACTACCGCCGCGACCTAAAGTTGTCGTGAACCCCTGTTCGGTGCCGCCAATAAACCCTTGGGTTACGATGATGTCTTTGCCTGGTCGAATTTCTTTTAAAATTTCATCGGCCTTTTGTTTTGAAGCTGATTTTACCGGACGGGCTTTTCCAAATTGATCATCAGTGACTAAAACTTTTCTGGCATCCACCCAACGAACCGCTTTGTTTACTTTCAACTTATCCAATTGCGCTTGCATCGCTCCGACAAAAAGGACGGAAGACATTCTTTCGCCCATACTCATCATCGAATCCATAGCCTTTAGGGAGCAATCTTTAAGTAAAGAAATTCCCTTGGCTAGGGACCGAAGTTCGTCAAACAGGGCGGCTAATTGCGCACCGGCAAAATTTTGATGGCCAGCGGATAAGTGCGATTTTAATTCGGATTCAATCTTCAAATGTCTTTGTTCTATTTCGGCGATTTTCCCTTCACAAAACGGCCAATCGCCGCCTTCGGCCCGTTTACCAATTTCGATCAGTTGGTTGGTAGTGCCCGAGGTTGCGGAAACAACAACTGCAAAAGCACCTCTTTGCAAAGAAACCATAGCTGAACGAAGCATACATTCGGCATCGCCCATAGAGGTGCCACCGAATTTAGATACAACGATTTTAGAAGAGTTATTTGTTGTGGTCGGAACCATGGAAACCTCATTCGAATTAATGCCGGAGCTGTCGATTTTGAAACCAACTGAGGTGTATTATTTTATATCGACCCCGTAAATGTAAATTTTTTTATAGGTATAATAAATTCCACCTTTTTGTGAAATTTCTGGTAAATTAGGTCCCTCCACAACAAGGAATTTGGGTTATTTCCGGGTAAAGCGAATGCTCTACCGGGTTAGTCACTATAGGCGGGGAACGCATGAAGAAGGCTTTTTACTTTGTTAAGTTACTCATAAACCTCAGCAAAATTGCCAAAAATGAAAAAAACACCGATGCGGCTATTTCGATTGCCGATTGTCTCTACCATATGGGATTGCTGGAAGAAGAAGAAAAAATGGCCAAAGCCAGCCAAGATGGCATCGATTTCGTCATTAAAAGAAGAATGATGGATGGTTACGACATTCAAAAACTGAATGAGTTACCTATGGGAACACTGGCCAAGTCTTATGCTCATCATATGATTTCACAAAATCTTCAACCTAATTTTTATAAGAACATTGCCGTAACCAATGACTCCACATACATCATGATGCGAATGCGGGAAACCCACGATTTGTGGCATATTCTGACCGGTTTTGATACTACGGTTCCTGGCGAATTGGGCCTTCAGGCATTTATGTTTGCCCAGTTGCATACGCCGTTTGCACCGATCGTCATTTGCGGACGTAGTTTAGTTTCCGTTTTTAAAAAGCCGGATGAAGTCGTTCAGGTTTTTGAAACCGTAGCTAAAGGTTGGCAGATGGGCCGCAAGGCAAAACCTATTTTTGGTTTGGATTGGGAAAAGAATTGGGCCAAGCCAGTTACACAGTTAAGAGAAGAATATCAGATTGTGGTTTAAAGATTAAGAGGCGTCGATTTAAATACCGAAAGCTCGGATCAATTTTCCTGAAGCCCACGGATTTCGATCAAAATCACGACCACCAATACAATAAGTTCGGCGATAAAATACATCGATCCCAGGGTTGTAACCTGATTGGAATAAACAAACATCAAAGAGATCGTTAGTAGGGCATACAACGAATTCGCAGCAATTATGGTTTTCAACCAGATCGGTTTGTAAGCGTTTATTCTCCACCGACAGGTTAAGGAGTAGCCGGCAAAAATCAATGCTAGTGCCGCCAAGCCTTTCAGAATTCCTACGGGCATTCCAATCAGATCAAAATACAAGGGGTGTGGCAAAACGTAACCTAACATCAAAGCGCTGATTAAAGCGCCGATTCCGTCTATTAAAAATAAAGTGTGCTTTGTGAAGGACATAATTTTGCGGTCCTATTTTAAAAATTATTCGGGATCTTCTAGGTAAGTATATCCAGACAAACCCTCTTCGTAATGTTTA
>JAYVAZ010000250.1:0-7808 GCA_043750675.1 Pseudobdellovibrionaceae bacterium
CGCTATCACCGAAATTATTGATCAGAATAAAGTAAAATCTAATTTTAAAAGCACTTCAGGTAAACTCCTTTCTTCTCTGCTTTTTTTTAAACAAGGTGACGTTGCCAAAGCGGAAGTTGGATTTGAATCCATAGCCAACGAAAAGGGAATTGAAACCTTTGTTCAAAGGCACCTCACAAAATTGTTCTGGATGCAAAATAATCCAAAGGTCACGGAAGGTGCCTACCGGGTTTCTTCCCACTTAATGGGTGTGGATGAAAAGGTCGAACTCAGCACTTGGCTATGCAACCAACAGTTAGAAAAAAACTGTACCACTGGTGAAAATCGCTACTGTGATGAAATGAAAAAACAGTTGGTCCAAACGCCCCCTAAAGAATTACAACCAATGACTATGGTGGCATTATTAAAAGACCAAGAATGTAAGGGCACCGAAAGCATCAAAAATATTAATAATAGCCAAATAAGAATCGACGACGATAATTTCTTTGATCTGCTAAGAGTCCTCTCAAAAGAAAATCAGTTAGGCAGTTTCGAAAAAACCCGAATTCTTAAAAAGCAGGCATTAAATAAAGATAATGATTATCTAAAGGACGTACAGTTTGTGGCTTTAAGTAAGTTGATTGATACTGCCACAGATAAAGATTTGGTAGAAATCACTGAATATCTTCGTGGCATTAAATTTAAAAATTTTGAAATGCAAAAGACCTATTCGAAGTTGTTACATCTTTCGACAGTTAAAAAAGATTCTAAGTTGATTGAAAAGGTATTAGCCTTAAGAGGTGAATTATTTCAACTGGATGAGGACACTAAAAAAACGGAAGTGATGGCTTATTATTTGTTGGGTGATATGAAAAAGTCTTGGGCCCTAATGAAACCGTTAGAAGTGATAATTCGTCAACCTGCTTCAGATTTAGAATATAACCAAATCAGAAACCAATTAGAAAAAACTTTTGGTGGCAAATGATAATCCCCTGGCTAAAAGGTATTTTGAATGTGCAACAGATTCCGCTCACTTGGGCCATTGTTTTTACCAACGTTTTTATTTACCTACTGACGTTTCAGCCTGGCGCAGGCGAACTAAAACCCTTTCATAAAAACGAATACGAACTAAAGTTCACCGGCGAGCTATATCGTCAATTCTTATTTAGCAGCGGAAAAATTCAACTGACGGATGACCTACTTTTATTGGGTGGAATGGCGTTGAAGGACAATCACTTCGCGGATAATTTCGTTAATTTTAAATTTAAGGGCGATGATATTAAAATCCAGGAATGGAAAAATAGTTTTAGTAATTATCGGGAGCAGGCTGAAATTAGAAATGTGCGTGTATTTGGATTAAGTCCCGATCGCAGTGATGTGAATTTGAATTGGGTCACTTACCAGTTCATGCACGCAAGTGTGTTTCATTTGTTGGGTAATATGTTAATGTTGATCATCTTTGGTGGTGCATTGGAACTAATGGTAGGTTCGTTATGGATTATCATTATTTATTTAGCTGGTGGCTTGTTTGCGGCCTTCGGATTTATCTTCCTCAACAGCATGTCAATGACGCCAATGGTAGGCGCTAGTGGAGCATTAACTGCGATAATGTCTTTTTATCTAGTTACGGAAAAGAAAAAGAACCTACAGTTCTTTTATTTTATATCTCCGATTAATGGTTATTTTGGAAATATTTTTATGTCAAAATGGCTATTGTTGCCGTTAGTATTTTTTCCCGATATTTCGGCCTACTTAAGTACGCCAACGGAATTGGGATCGGGGATTGCGTATGCAGCCCACATCTTTGGGGCTGCTTTTGGATTTTTTCTAGCGTTAGGAATTAAACTTCTTCGACTGGAGCAAAACCTCTTCGTAAAGTATTCTCCGTTACGCAACGAGGCTCCATAAACTGTTTCAAATAATCTGGTCCGCCGGTTTTGCTGCCGATACCTGACATTTTAAAACCACCGAATGGATGACGATCTACCATCGCACCCGTGATTCCACGATTAATGTACAGATTTCCCACTTCAAACTCGGCCTTTACTTTTTCAATGTTGGCAGGGCTTCTTGAAAACAAACCGCCCGTTAAGGCGTATTCTGTTCCATTCGCAATCGCCAACGCTTGATCCAAGTTTTTCGCTTTGATAACGGCCAATACTGGGCCGAAAACTTCGTTTTGCGCCAGAGAATCTTCACTTTGGACATCGGTAAAAATAGTCGGGCCAATAAAATAGCCGCCTGTCGGCAAATTACTTTCAAAAAGTAATTTATGTTTGGTTTTAGATTCCGCGACGGTTTTTTGAATTCGCAAGTAGGCTTCTTGATCAACAACTGGTCCAAAATAAACTTTTGGATTCTCGGCACTTCCGACCATTATGCTTTTTGCAGACTCGGCTAAACGTTGTACGAACTTATCGTAAACTTCTTCCAGGACAATCAAACGGCTGCAAGCAGAACACTTTTGTCCGGCGTAACCAAACGCCGAATAAAGAACACCATCAACGGCTTCGTCCAAATCGGCGTCGTTATCTACGATCACCGCATTTTTTCCACCCATTTCAATAATACATCGCTTAACTTAGGTTTGATTAATTTTGGTATGCCCAGCTTCGCGTGCGATGTTTAGACCCACGGTTTTAGATCCCGTAAAGGCTATTGTTGAAACCTTTGGGTGCTTGACCAAATAATCGCCAACCACTTCGCCAAGTCCTGGTAAAAACTGAACTACATCGGTTGGTAAGCCAATTTGTTCTAACATTTCCATTAATCCGTACGCTATTAAAGAACTTTGTTCGGCCGGTTTTAAAATTACAGTATTGCCAGCAACGAGGGCCGCCGCCATCATCCCTGTCATAATTGCCAACGGGAAATTCCAAGGAGAAATAACAACAGTCACCCCGCGTGGGTGATACTCGTAAAGAGAATTTTCGCCGGGAACAGATCCCATTTTTTGGGGTTTTGCAAGTTCGCGCATATGTCTTGCGTAGTAACGACAGAAATCGATCGCTTCGGTAACGTCACCATCAGCTTCCGACCAGGTTTTTCCGACTTCTAATACTTGGGTGGCCATTAAATCAAATCTTTTTTGAACCATCAAATCGGCAAGTCGATCCATCATCTGACAACGATCCGCTGCTGGTTTTTTTCTCCACGTCTGAAAGGCCTTGTGGGCATTCAGCACAGCAGTTTCTGCTTGATCAGTCGTTGCACAGGAAACATGGGATAAAATTTCAGCGGTGTTAGAGGGGTTCTCACGTTTAATAGTTTCCGGGTTATTGGTTTTTTTGCCACCAAAAACGACAGGAACTTTTACTGGCAAAGATTGTTTCAATTTATTTACCGAATTTTGCATTTTAGTTCGATTTTCGCCAATGGCGAAATCCAGCGGAGCTTCGTTGTAAAATCGACCATCGGTTTTTAAATGCGGAGAAGTTTCAGTCAGATCGGTTCTAGGGTCTTGAAGCAATTTTTCCGTACTGATTCCTTCGGCAAATTTTGAACGCAACCAAGATTCGTTAGAAGTGTTTTCTAACAACCGACGTACTAGATAAGCCATTCCTGGAATTAATTCACCGATAGGCGCATATTCCCGAACCCGGTAGCCCATTTCGACAAGAGATTTTTTTATCGGATCAGCCATTCCATACAACATTTGGATTTCAAAGCCATTTTTAGGGACGTTGTATTTTTCAGCAGAGGCAATCGCTGAAGCTATTGATCTGACATTGTGCGATCCAAACGCTGCACGAATAAAACTGAATTGTGATAGTAGGTAATCTGCGCACACTTCGTAGTTCGCATCGGATTCTTTTTTGTTTGTGTAAACGGGAACCTGCCATCGTTTTTGTTCAGCTTCAATGACTTCGTAATCCCAATAAGCGCCCTTTACTAAACGGATAGTCAAGGGACAGCCGCGTTCCTTCGCAAACTGTGACATCATTTTTACGTCTTCGAAAGAATCACGTAAGTAAGCCTGAATCACACAACCAAAGTAGGGATAACTTTTAAATTCATTTTCTAGAAGAATTTCTTTAAAAACTTCTAAAGTTAAATGTTTAACAGAATATTGTTCCATATCTAAATTCAGGAAAATATTTTTTTCCATCGCTTTTCTAAATATCGGACGTAAGCGTTCTTTTAAAATCGCTTTACTTTCTTCCCAGGCCTTATCGGTGATTTGGGAATACAAGGCCGTCATTTTTACGCTGACATTCACTTTCGGAATAGGACCTAAATGATCGCGATCGATTTGTGGAATTTCATCCCAGTTTTTTGCATCTTTCGAAATCCACTCGATTAATTCTAAATATTTTGTTTGATATTCTTGGGCTTCTTTTTCTGAAAGGGTAGCTTCGCCCAAGATATCAACCGTGAAACAGATTTTATTTTTACGAGCCTTTTTCAGAACAGGTAAAGATTCATCTGGATTTTCACCGGTTATAAACATTTTTGCCATTTGAGTGACGTTTTTACGAATGGCTCCGGCCATTATCGATGGTGCTAAAGAGCCCAGGCCCAATCCAACGTTAAAAACAGAAGGTAACTCTTCGCCCGATTCGGAAAAATACTCTTTCAAGTGTCTAGCAACTTCTTGTCCGCTATTTAAGGAAGGAAGTACATCGACGAAACGAAACATTTGAGTTTTGAAACTTTCATTTTTCATCGACCAATCCATGATAGATCCATACCAAAAATCTTTACTGAATAAAGAAATTTTGGATTGACCGTCCATGCGTTTGAAAATTTCTTGACCAGTCGTTTTGATTTGGTTTTCTAATTCTGACAATTGAATCCCCTTATATGTTCCACCTCAGGTGGACTTCGTTATAAAGGGTTTTGTTGTATCAGGGATTAAATGACTTTCCAAGTATGAGAGATCTGGTCGGTAATTTCTGCCTTAACTACGTCACCTCTTTGGAGCGCAGCGACACCGGCCGGTGTACCGGTCAGTAGCAGATCACCGGCGCAGACCGGAAAGTGCTCTAAGACATATTCGACTAAGTCCGGGATTTTAAAGATCATTTGGCTGATTTGGCCGTGTTGCCGAAGTTCATCGTTCACCCACAACTTCAATTGCAGTTTTTCTAGCTCTTCTAATTTTTTTACGCTGAAAAACGAAGAAACCGGGCAGGCCCCGTCGAAAGATTTTGCCAAGGTCCAAGGCATTCCTTTGGCTTTGGCTTCGTTCTGTTTTTTTCTTTCTGTTAAATCAAGGGCGACACCGGCCTCGATAATGTGCAGATGCGAACTGAATTTTAAAATCAATTCGACTTCGTGATGAACTTCTTCGGTCCAAGCCGGAAGTGTAATTTCGGTCGAATTTAGGGTCGCCGAACTCCCTGCTTTTAAAAAGATGAGAGGAGTTGTTGGGACTTCATTTCCAAGTTCTTTGGCATGATCAGAATAATTTCTACCGACGGCCCAGATATTTCGAATATTCATTTTTTCTCCTCTATGCTTTCGATAGATTTCATTTTAGGGACTGGCTTGTCCGGTTTTTATTTTTCGCCAAATTTCATTGGCATTTTCGTAACTTAATTCCAGAAATTGGGTGGTTGCCCAGTGCGAGCCCGGTTGATTCAAAAGATCAGAGTCACTTTCGAAAAGGCTCATGGCCTCTTCGATCCAGTCCAAATGTGAACACAGGAAAATCACGCCACTTTGGGAAGACAGGCTTTTAATAAAACGACTTATTCGCAACCGAAAATCCGACATGGCTTCGTTGGATTTTCTTTCGTCTAATTCTGCCTTAACGGTAAGTGCAATTTCGCAAACTTTAGATAAGGGTGTCAGCGTTTGTTGCGCGCGTAAACGCGGCGATACCCATAAGCCCGTAGGTTTGGGCAAATTCAGGGTTTCCCGCTGCTGCGCTAGATAATGAGCCTGCTTTAACCCATAAGGGCTTAATTGTGGTTCATCTTCGATAAACTTATTTCTCTCTGCATGTCTAAAAAGCACTATTGCTATACTCATAATTTTCTTTCTAATTAAACCCAATAATACTTGAGGCTGCCAAGCCTTAATGTTAATTTTTCAGAAAATAATAACTGGAAATTTTCAATGAGCATTAATAAGGTCCATCGCAAGGTCAATCGTTTCGTTACTAATGATTTTACTTTAAGAATCGCCGCTGTCGACGCGACTGCTGTTGTGCAGGAAATGCAGACGTTGCAGAATTGTTTTCCGCTGGCGACGATAGGAATTGGCCGTGCCATGGTAGGGGCACTTCTTCTGGCGTCCCATCTGAAAGATGATCAGGAAATAGGACTTCTTTTTAAAGGCAACGGTCCTTTGGGATCAGTATACGCTCAAGCTAGTTTTGAAGGTCATGTCCGCGGATATTGTCCAAATCCTAAATACCAAGCTCCGCAGCCGGATGATGCCATAAATTTAAAAAAGGCCTTAGGATTTGGTACCCTCAATGTGACTAGGCATCAGCCGTTTCAGAGTCAGCCATTTTTAGGAACCGTTGAAATGCCCTATGGTGAAGTAGGGGAAGACATTGCTCACTATTTACATCAGTCGCATCAGATTCGTTCATTAATTTCTTTGGGAGTTTACTTAGATAGCTATGGCAAAGTGAAATCGGCTGGGGGCCTTTTAATCGAGGTAATGCCAGGAGTTGAAGAAGAAGTAGTGAGTATCATCGAAAATAACGCCAAAAGCCAAAAATCTCAGGTTTCGAAATTAATTTTAGAAGGAGTTTCTGAAAAAGAGCTTATAGTGCCTTACTTGAAGGGAATTCCGTTCACACAAATTCCGCATGATTACGAAGTCAAATATCACTGTCCTTGTACTGAAAGCCGCGTTCGTCGCGCTTTAAGTGTTTTGAGTCTTGCTGATCTTGAAGATATGATTCAAAAAAATGAAGTAACTGATATTACCTGTCAGATGTGTGGCCGTGATTACAAAGTTACAGTGCAGGAATTGTCAGATCTTAAGGAAGAATTAAGAAAAAACTCGATGCATTAACAGAGTGACTTGCTGGTTTTCTTTTCTACGAGTAATATTTCTCTCTAGAGTTCTTAATCTACAAAAGAAATTTTATTTATGGAATATACACGCATGACAAATAGTAATTCAAATGCCGCCGGTAAAGTGAATGCTCAGCACATGAAAGTTATCGTCATCGAAGACGAACAAGAAATACGTGAATTTTTAGTTTCACAATTTCAAGAAGCCGGAATTGAAACCTTCGGACTACCTTCTGCTGTGAATGCAATTTCTTCCATCGATGAAGTCAAACCCACAGTTATTTTGTTAGATCATATGATGCCAGGAAAATCAGGCGCGGAATTAATTTCTGAATTACGTCGTCATAACAAACACAGCGAAATTCCGATTCTGATGGTAACTGGATTAAATTCTGAAGATGAAAAAGTTGCTGCGTTAGAGTTGGGTGCTGATGATTACGTGACAAAACCTTTTTCAATTCGTGAAGTGGTTGCACGGGCTCAAGCTTTACATCGCCGTTCTCAATCTTCGCATAAAGAGCAACAGCAAAACTTATCCTACAAAGCATTAAATATCTTAATTGCCTCTCATAAAGCCCTGTTAAATGACGTCGAACTGTTACTTACTTTGACCGAATACAAAATTCTTTGTGAGCTGGTTCGTTCTAATGGACAAGTTCTAACTAGGGATCGATTACGTGAAAGAGCCTTGGGTAACTTGAATGTAACTGATCGCACGATCGATGTTCACATGGCTTCCTTGCGAAAAAAACTAGGGGATCTCGGTAACGACATTGAAACCGTACGGGGCGTCGGCTACCGCATGCATAGCTAGGATTTTCTTAAAAGCTTCAGCTACTGCGTTGGACAGAT
>JAYVAZ010000251.1:0-5976 GCA_043750675.1 Pseudobdellovibrionaceae bacterium
GATATCCGATATCTTGATATCCGATATCTGAGCAATTCGATCAGGCGTCCCCGCTAGGTCCCAGCTGGGGTTCCTGGGTTAGGCGCCGACCAATCTTAAATCAGTTGTTGGCGTGGGCGTACTGGAAGGAATAAGTTTCGCGAACAATAACGACTTTGATTTGACCCGGATAACTAAGATCTTCTTCAATTTTAGCCGCAATTTGTTTACTCAGTCTCAAGGCGGCCAGATCATCCACTTTTTTACCGTTCACTGTCACACGAATTTCACGTCCGCCGTTAAGAACATAACAATCATTAACGCCGTCGAAACCACGAGCAATTTCATCCAAATCATTCACTTTTTGATTGTAACTTTCTATCGTCGATCGACGGGCGCCCGGCCTGGCGCCAGAAATCGCATCAGCCGCAATTACAGTGAAGGCCAAATTAGTCTCTGGAGTTTCATCAAAGTGATGGGCCCGAACGGCGTGCACAACTTCAGGTGATTCCCCACGTGCTTTGATAAAATCGGCGCCAATAACGGCGTGGCCGCCATCCAATTGATGATCCATTGCTTTACCCAAGTCATGCAATAAACCCGAGCGGCGGGCCTGCAATGGCGGCATAGAGCCCAATTCGCTGGCAATCAAACCAGCTAACCAACCGACTTCGGCACAATGAAAAAACTGATTTTGTGTGTAAGAGTATCGGAAACGAAGGCTTCCCATCATTTGGCGAACTTCGGGATGCAGATTTTGCAAACGTAGTTCTTTAGCCAACTGATCACCATCGTGTTTGATTTGCTGTAAAAGTTCGCGCTTTTGATTTTCAAAGTTTTTACGAATAAAGTCGACGCTGATCGGGCGCTTTTCTTTCAGCAGACGCTCTAAAAGTCGGCGAGTTAGCTCGCGTCGTACAGGATCAAATCCGGCGACACCGATCATTGGCAATTCGTCTTGGATGATGATATCGCAACCGGTTAATTCTTGAATAGTTTTAACGTTGTCGCCTTTGGCATCCACTAAAATAAATTTTTGTTGTTCGGTTTCAAAATAAACCGGTGCAATACCGCGTTCAGAACTATAGGCACGGGCAAATCGATTTAAGGCTCGATCTAAAATTTGTTTGGCTAGGGATTCGCTATGCTCTTTATATTCTTCTTCTTTGTTTTCAATCATTTTAAAACAGCGTTTTTCAAATTCGGTTTCCAATTGCTGTTCTAATTCGGCTTGTGCCTTATCTAATGAAATTTCCATTTTGTTACAAATGGTCAAAGAGTAATCCTTGGTTTTACTTCTCAGGCTGTCTCTGCGAGTAAAGTAGGCCTTTTCGACCTGCTTAACGCGTTCTTCTTCTTGTAAAGTTTCTTTTTCGAATTGGGTCGATTTTAACCTGGCCAAACTATACATATTGTCGAGTTTTTGTTTTTTCTCTTCACCTAAGGCTTCGAGATCTTCGATGGCCTCTTCCAGTTTCAAAAAGAAATTTTCTTCTTTAGCCCAAGTTTCGGTTTCGATCTCTAGGGTCGTTTCGTTGATTTCTATTTGTTTTAATTCAGCCGCACTTTTGGCCTCATCCACTAATTCGGTTGCGTCGTTTTGTGCCTGTTTCCGTAAACTGGCTTCGGCCAATTTATAAAGCAGGAAACCAAATAGGCCACCTAAAACCAAAGAGGTTCCAAAAAAGCCCAAATAGTGAACAGTTGTTAATTCAGTCATTTACTGTTTCCTTGTAAACAAGTATGGTCTTACTAAAGCAGTTAAAAGTCATGTTGCAAGAGGTCTATGGCGTACGTATTTCCTTATCTCATTGGTGCTATTTCGTTGGTGGGAGTTTTAAAGTCAGGTTATTGGACTTTTTTAGGTTTTTTTTTCGTCTTTGCATTGCATCCTATTCTTGATTTTGTCTTTCGAGATGTAAAACCGAAAGTGGCTTCTGGTTTTTTAAAAGTTTACATCCAGTCTTTAGTTTATCTTATTTATCCTTTTTCGGTATTTCTTCTGTTCACCGGTTTGCACCAGTATGCCGATGCACAAAGTTTGTTGGAAAAAACCGGAATCATTCTTTCTATCGGAGTGACCCTTGGGTTAGTAGGTCTTCCGGGTTCGCATGAATTGGTGCACCGCCAGAACGCTTGGGAAAAAATGATCGGTGTAATGACATTGAGCCTGGTCAATTTTGCTCATTTTAAAATATTCCATGTCGATCATCATCATAAATTCGTCGGCACACCCAGTGATCCTGCAACCGCAAAAAGAAATCAAAGTCTTTATGCCTACTGGTTGCATGGCATTTTTGCTGAATACAAATTGGCCTGGCTGATTTCGGTCAAAAAGGACGGAATAAATCCGATAAAAAATGAAATGTTTTCGTTTCTGTTTTTGCAGATTTTTTCCGCGATCGTAATCGGCGTCAGTTTTGGATGGGCCATGATCCCCATTTGGATATTGATTAGTATTATTGCAATTCTGTTATTACAGACAGCGGACTATCTAGAACATTACGGGCTAACGCGAAAAGAATTGAAGCCGGATATTTTTGAAGCGATCAAGCCTAAACATTCCTGGGATTCGTATTCGGTTTTTACAAATGTGGCGCTTTTTAATTTGGGTTATCATTCCAATCATCATACCAAATCTCAGTTAATGTTTACCGACCTAAGAGAAACCGAAGACGCCAAACGGTTACCTTATGGTTATTCGGTCATGTTTCTGTGTGCGATGATCCCGCCTTTGTGGTTCAGAATAATGAATCCTTTAATTGACGCTGAGTAATCATTTTAATTCGCAATCCGCTATTAAAACTTGCCTTCTGCAGGCTTTATTTTAAAAACGAGAATCAAAGAAAACACACTCATGATAACTGCGCAGTAACCAACAACATCGTAGTTGGCTAAAAAACCAGCCGGGGTTTTATAAACAATCACGCCAGCTAAATAACTGGAGATCGCCGATCCAAACTGCTGCAAAGAAGTGACTAAACTCATAAATCCACCCCGTTGTTTGGTTGAAACTGTGCAGGTAATCATTGCCATGGCCGGGATCATGCGACTTCCCATAGTGATAAAAAAGAATGCGGTTAGTGGTAATATAAAGGAAAGGGATTGGGGTCCCTTTATATGGGTGATGATCAGCATCGGAATGGTTGACAGAATCAGGCCGTAAACAAAAACAAATCGTTTTCCCAGCTGATCAGAAAGTCTTCCTATGATCGGCGCAAAAAATCCAGAAAAGAGACCGCCAACTAAATAAATCCAAAATAGATTTTTTTCATCTAGGCCGGCATTGATCACAAATGAAGGACTTAAAAATGGGATAATAAAAAAGTGACCCATAACCAAGGTAAAAGCAAAGGCCAAGGCGTAATTTAAATTTGAATTTCGAAAAGTTTGTTTGATTTGTTCCTTGGGGCTATTCCGATAAGTCTGCACATGCTGTTGCATTGCTGGAATGGAGATAATAATCAAAACGATCAAACACAAAGACAAGCCCCCCAGAAATAAAAACGGTGCATGCCAATTAAAATTCTGCGCTAAAAATAAGCTTAAGGGAACTCCCATAATAGAAGCCAAGGAAAAGGAAGTCGAAACAACTCCCATTGCAGATCCCCGTTTCTCTGGTGGAATGCTATCGCCGACAATGGACATAGTCATCGACGCCAATACTCCACCAAAGGCTCCGGAAAGGATTCGAGAAACCAACAGGGCAGAGTAGTTGGGAGACAGAGCGCAAGCAATCGTGGATAAACAAAAGCCTACATAATAAAACAACAAAGATTTTTTGCGATCGAACCTATCGATATATAAAAACGCAATCAGACCACTAAATCCGGCACTAAGAGTATAACAAGAAACGATAAGACCAAACTGATGAGGATCAATATTAAAGGTACGCATTAGCTGCGGTCCCAGTGGCATCACAATCATAAAATCAACAGTATGACTAAACTGAATGAAGGCCATCGAAAACAACAACAGCCATTCTTTTCTTGAAAACATAGCCGATTATGAACTTTTAATTATAAAGAAACAAGTCGTTTAAACTCGTCATCTAAAGGGATTTCAAAACTATACGTCTTGTTTTTCCACATAAATTTTAAAAAGTAGCTTTGCAAAAACATTCGGTCGGTGGAATACATTCCGGCCATTTTCGCGTTATATTTGTCGTCGTTATAACGATTGTCTCCCACTATCGGGGCATTTAAAAAAGCCAAATGCTTTCGGATCTGGTGGGTTCGGCCCGAAAACAAAGAGGCCTGAACCAAACTGAAGTAGTTGTTTTCACTAAGCACTTTAAAATCAGTTTTGGCGGTAACTCGATCTGCAGTTTTACCTAAGGGATTCTTTCGTCCTTCCGCCTTGTTGCTGATTGGTTCGGTACAAGTAATATTTCCGGCATTAGGGTCTTGGCGTTTCAGTTTACCACGCGTTAATCCGTAATATTTTTTTTCCAGGATACTATGCGCCGATCCATATTCTAACTGCTCTTTCAGGGCCGCTACCGACTGACTGTTGATGGAAACTACCATCAAACCTGAAGTCTCTTGATCTAGGCGCTGTACTAAATGAACTTGCGCGGCAGGTAGTTTTAATTGAACAGACAACAAACTGTTAACATCATTACCCGTTTCATTATGGGCGGATACCCCAGGGGGTTTAATTATTACAACAAAATCTGTATTTGATTCTACAATGGTTAACGCAGTCATTATCAAAGATTTCTAATTGCCAACTATCCATTTGTTCAAGCAGTATTTTGAATATGTTGAAGTTTCATAAAACCGTCTTCGTTTTTTTATATGTTTTACTCTTAAGTTGGTCTGTTTCTGCGGCCGGTACTGCGCGACCTACGGCAGTCGGGGCGGTGTTGGGCGATCCCACTGGATTTACTCTGAAATACCTTTTAAGCCCTGATCGTTATATCGATGCGGTTTTGGCCTACAATACAGGCTCGGCAACGGGTATTTATCTAAGAGGAAACTACATTGTAGAATATCCACGATTTCGAACTTTAGACGGGTTACCAATGAATTGGTATTATGGGATCGGCGGACGCATTTATAGTCGAACCAATGCTAAAGATGAAAACAAAACGTATTTAGGGCCTGAGTGCCTGATAGGAACTGGGATATTCACGCCCCGTATACCTATTGAAATCTATATCGAAGCCGGTTTAGTTATGAATATAACGCCATCGACCTCCGCCGATATGGACGCCGGCGTAGGTATCAGGTATTGGTTTTAAACCCAGGCTGGTAAAATTTCCATAATTAACCGTTTGTTTTTTAGAGAGATTTTACAATCTGGCATTTGTTAGTTCTTTAATTTCAATAAATAAAATATATAAGTCTGAATAATATCATAGGGCATTCAAGTAGTGTCGAGGGGGATTTTATGTTTTCAAACAGTCGAATTTTCGGTCTTGTGGCGGCGATTATTTTCAGCACTTTTTCTGCTTTTGCGGATAACGCCGATGGCCTGCGCTTAATTTGCGCTCCCAAACCAGAACTAGCAGCTAATTTAAAGCCAGGATTTAAAAAAGAAATCGGAAAATCCAGCTATGGAATATTCAATGCGACCGGCGCCATGACTCAGTTAAATCAGACTGCCGATAAAGAAGTCGTTACAACAAAAACGCAAAATCTAGGGGTTTGCATTGCTGGCTGCCATGCCGTCGGCGAACCCATCATCGACATTATGACTCAGCCATCAGGCAATTCAACCAGCAACTCGTGCCCAGCCACCTATCAATCCATCAAGTTATCGGATGCAGAATTGGCAGCAAACACTTTGGCGCAAGAGTCAGTGAGCCAAACCGCTTATGGTTTTCGCCGCGTTTTTAGTTTTGTGGGAGATCAAAAGGTTTGTAATGATCAGGCCAGCAACTGGGCCAAACAAATTTTAACAGGCGGCAATGGCTTGGGCCAGTTTTTGAGTAATTCTAAATGTCAAAACCCGTGCAGCTATGCTTCTAACATTCGTATGGTCACCGTTCCG
>JAYVAZ010000252.1:0-3537 GCA_043750675.1 Pseudobdellovibrionaceae bacterium
AATTCTTTGCTGAAGCGCTGACTTGTTCCCATGCGTTATCCAATTCCGCACCCCATCTGGTTATTTAACTTACACGACAACTTCCCTGAAACAGGGGGCTTACGAATTGCACGGATAGCGATCACTTTTAATACGCTATCCATTGAGGAAACTTTGAGAGATTCATTAATAAGTTCGCCCTTTTCGTTCAAATTAAACTGGAAAAAAATAGTTCCCACATGGCCATATTCAGAGAGAAATGGATTATTTTCGATGTTAGTATCCACTTGCTGCCAAAAACTTTGTAGGAAATGAACATCGGGAGTAGAGATATCATTATAGTCGGTCATTCCATCACTTAGATAAAAATAACTTTCTTTCCACTCGGTATTGCCACCGTAATTTGAATGCGGCGATTTGTTCGCGCTATCGGCAATTGTGCTGGTATTTTCTAAATAACTTTTAAAAAGAAAAGGATTTATTTTTTTCGTCTGCAGTGAGGCAGTCGACTGAGATTTTACTTTTAATTTTGTACTAATTGGTTGTGCCGGACGCTGTAAAACTTCAATACTTATATTTTCAATTGGCTTTTGAATACTGATCTGAGAAACCACGAATAGAAGTAGCAGATGGAGGATGGTAGAAATCGATAAAAATCGATTTCTAACGGGTAGTAAAATGAGATTCTTAAGTTTAATCATTCGTTTTATACAAAAAGGCCATGGCCTTATAAATCAAAAAGGCCAATATTACTTGGCCTTTTTGAATTCAACATTTCCCCGGTAGTGATTAGCTACTGAAGTTATGATTTGAGTTTGGAAGAGTTGGTGTTCCTTCGTCCTGAACTCCTGGAAGGATAGTAGCTTTTTCAGCAGCTGCTTTAGCTGTAGAATCAGCAACAACTCTAGCTGCTGCAGAAGCGACTCTTTGTTCAAGATTTTGTTTCATGTCGTCAGAAGAAGCGCGTTCTACTAATAAAGCAGCCTGTGCTTGTGCCTGTTTCGTCATGTAATCTTGAGGGAAAGCGCCCAACTTAGCTAAAAAGTTAGAAATACTTCCATTACCATTTTGAATGATTTCACGAAGTGTGAATAAAGGAGCATATTGAGATGCTTTCTTTTCCGCTTCGAAAATAATTTGTGTCAGTGTTGCAGCGGTGATGTCATTTTTTGATTTATTATCAATAACCATCACTTCTTCATTTGTGCGAATCATTTTAGCAATATCATCTAGCGTAACATAACAGCTCTGCTGAGTATCGTAGAGCTTTCGATTTTGATAGCGCTTAATAATTTTTACTTTAGCGTTAGCCATCGTGTTCATTTTTACTCCGATCACGGTTTCGCTTTGGTTTAACAAAGTAGCCTCCCCCGTTAAATTTATAAAACCTTGGGTTATATTTGGCTGCAAACTAGCCCTGCCGCCACACGTTGTCAAGTGCGTTTGGTCAGGAGTTTTTTAACTCACTTTGCACTCCGTCACAAGTCTAGGACAACCCAAAGATCAAAAAGGTTCCCTTTTTGAAAATTTCACTAAAGTAAAGCGGTTATTCGGCCGAAAGTCTAGAAAGCAAGCAACATTAACAAGCTAGTGAGTTATATGAAAAACAAAGAAAATCATATGTTTACGACATCAAATATAGTTTTTCTGTTGTTATTATTAACCCTTTGTATAGCTATAATAATTCCTTTGGTTGCACGTACAAAATCGCAAGAAACCAAACTAGTTTATGGCAAAGCAGAGTCTTTAGCCTACCAAGTCATGCAAATTGAAAAAAGTCCTGCCAGGGGACCTGCCTCAGAAATAAGCCTCCAAAAAGACGGTCTAGGCGAGATTGGAATCGATCCTTGGGGAAAACCTTATTTCTTTAAAATTATGAAAAATGCTGCCGATTCGAACACCAAAATTGCTGTTTGGTCCAGCGGACCAAATCAAAATAATGATTCAGTTTTAAGCGAAAATGGAATTGTTACGCAATTCACGGGTGACGATATTGGCGTCATTATCTCCTCTATAAAATAATTCAGAGACCTTGGTCTAAATTTAAATAATTCCCCCGAAATTGTTCAAGAATGATGCACTTTGGACCGAGTAGTAAGAGCAACAGGAGGCACGTATGCCGCTCCGACATTGGCTCTTATCAGTTTTGTTACTATCAACAACAGCTTGTACAACGTACCAGAGCACTGGTCGTTCAACACAAGTCACGGGTTTTAGACCCTCTGACGGTGGAAGTTACTTTGAATCCTCGTACGATGATAAAAATCGGGCACCGGCTTCGTTGACTCCGCCTCTGGCATTTGGCGATGATCGAAAAATGGATCCGGCTTATGTTCAAGAACAGGCTGATTACCATTTTGCATTGGGTGAGTCGTTAAGTTATCAAGGCAAAAATCAAAATGCGATCGAAGAATTTAAACTGGTTTTAGCTTATGACAAAAATTCTAGCCTTATCTTTCGTAGATTAGCAGCTGAATACTTAAAATTGGGTTTGGTAACAGAGGCTTTAGAATACGCTGAACAATCAGTAAAAATCGATCCAAAAGATAAAGATTCAAAGTTGTTATTAGGAAGTTTATTTTATGCTTTGAAGTTATATCCAAAAGCAATTTTACAGTATGAAGAAGTTTTAAAATTAGATCCGGAAAATACGGAAGCCCCGTTGTATATTGGTGCCACTTATGCCGAAGAAAAAATGTACGATAAAGCAGTGAAGTATTTTGAGTCATTGGCTAAGAATGATGATTTCACAACGCCACACCTAGCCTATTACTACATTGGTAAAGTGCGAGTTGAACAGGAAGATAAAAAATTCCTTAAGGCGGCAGAAAGTGCTTTTAAGAAAGCATTGGAAATTAAACCAGATCACGCTGAAACCGTTTTGGCATTAGGTGCCTTATATAATAAGTTAGGTCAGAAGGAAAAAACCTTAAGTCTATACAAATCATATCAGAAAGATTTTGGTCCAAGTTTTAAGATTGCGGAAGTTTTATCGCAAACTTACATGGAAGAAGAAAAATTTGAAGAAGCGTTAGAACAGCTAGAAGTTTTAGAAAAAAATAGCGACGATCCTTTAAATGCAAAAGTAAAAATCGCTTTAATTTATATCGAAAAGAAGAAATTCACTTCAGCAGTTGAAAAATTGCATGAGATTATCAAATTAGTTCCTGACAGTGATAAAATCCGATTTTACCTAGCAGCGGTTTACGAAGAAATGAATGACAAACCAAATGCAGTGGAACATTTTTTAAAAATTCAGCCGGACAGCCAGTATTATCCAGATTCAGTATTGCATGCGACTTATCTATTAAAGACACTTCAGCAAACAGATAAAGCGATCAAAGTAGTTACTGATGGAATTAAGAATAATGATCAAATTCCACAATTTTATGCATTATATGCATCATTATTGGATGAAAAGAATGATCATAAAACAGCAGTGAAAATGTTAACTGCAGCCAGCGAAAAATTTCCTGACAATGTTCAGATCAAATTTTACTTGGGAACTGTTTTTGATAAATTAGGTGATAAAGAAAAAGTGGTTACTAATATGAAGCA
>JAYVAZ010000253.1:0-2013 GCA_043750675.1 Pseudobdellovibrionaceae bacterium
CATTTGTTTTGAGATTGTCGCGGAAAGAGCTTCGGTTCTAGAAAGTGCATTTTTGTTATCACTTTCTTTCGTGCCGGCACCTAATAAAATACCAACCAATTGTTCTTCAATTATGATCGGAGCCAGCGTTAAATGCTCGGGATAGGCGCTATCATTCCATTCAGCAAAAAACTTGTCGCTAACATCGTTCTTTACCAAATAACCGTGATAGGATTTTAATGTCTTTTCCACGATACGGAATGGGCTAGGAATTACTAAGGGGTAATTATTAAATCCAGAATTAGGAGCCGTGTATTGCTCGTTCCAACGCCAAGGTTTTATGAACTGCCCACTCTTTAGCAGAACCATACTTTGTTTAAAGTAAGTTTTCATTTCACCAAAGATGCTATCGATAAATTCATTGTTTGGACCACTAGGATTGGAAAACTGAACCGTTGTTCTTTCAGATAGGTCGCCAAGATCAAATAGGCCCGTATTGATCGATCGTTGGCCAGGCATATCTTCGCTGCTTAATTGCGAAACTGTAGTTAACGGTGAAGTCCCTACCTGAGCCTTACGCTCTTCTTCGGAAAGAAGTTCTAATTCGCCCCTAGGTTCATTAGGGTTGTTCATTGGAATTTCAGGAAGATCATTGTCAGCCAGAATATCTTCTTTACGTTCCGAATGCAGCTTTCTTTCATTTACATTCAATTGATCAAAGTCGGATTGTTGAGCGCTATCACCGGTCATTGGCAAATCGGGTAGATCAGCAGAAAGAGATTTTTGAAATTCTAACCAATACTTTTCTAAATCTTCCTGAACAGCCATAACGTAAACGGCATTGGCGATTTTAGGATACATCTGAGGCTCTTCCGAAAGGGCAATGTAGATGTGACCGTTCCATTCGTAAACAGGGATAAGTCTTTCACTCCAAACATATAGGTTCTTCCAGCCCAAAATAGTTTGGATGCTGGGGGTATGTTTTGTAAAAAACTCACTAGAAAGTTTCGGAAATTCCATCATCTATTTTATCGGAAAGAACGCCCGGAAACATAAGAGATTTGGCCTTCTAAAGATTGAATTTGGTTGGATATTTCTAAATTTAACTAGACGTAAGAACAGGGCTTGTGTTACAAAACGACACGATTTTAGGGGAAATTAAATATGTCCAATAGAGAAAGAATCTATTTGGACCACAACGCAACCACTCCTTTAGCAGATGAGGTCTTAAAAAGTATTCCTTCTGTGCTAAGTGAGTGGGGCAATCCCAGCTCAATTCATTGGCTGGGTCGTGGTCCTAAACAAATTTTAAGGCAAGCACGATCTCAGCTGGCTGATGCTTTAGGAATTCATTCCCTAGAATTGATCTTCACCAGTGGCGCCAGCGAATCTAATTCATCTGTTGTCAGAAATATTGTCGAAAATCAAATCATCACGGGACGTAACGAAATTATCGTGAGTGCCGTCGAACATCCTAGTTTAAAAAAGGCCACTGATTGGGCCGAAAAACTAGGAATGGTCGTCCATAGGGTTCCCATTAGTTTAGCCGGTGAGTGGGACTGGGAATTTTATAACAAAGTCCTTTCTGAAAAAACTGCGCTGGTGACCGTAATGCTGGCTAATAACGAGACCGGATTTATTTTTCCTGTGCGGGAAATTGCATTTAAGGCGCACTCGGTAGGTGCCTTAGTTCATACCGATGCCACACAAGCATTTGGAAAAATACCGTTGAATTTCTCCGACCTCGACGTGGATTTTGCCAGTCTATCGGCGCATAAAATTTATGCGTTAAAGGGTGTAGGTTTGTTGTACGTCAAAAAAGGAATTGAATTTAGTCCATTGATTTTTGGCGGGGGCCAAGAGCGCGCTCGTCGCGGTGGTACCGAAAATATTTTAGGAATTTATAGTTTTGGATTAATGGCCGCGAAAACAAAACAGTTCGTAGAGATGAGCGAACAGATTAGCAATCTGCGTGATTCCATGGAAAATCGGATTTCTGCAAGTATCTCGGGAGTTGTGATAAATAAATCGGCA
>JAYVAZ010000254.1:0-4584 GCA_043750675.1 Pseudobdellovibrionaceae bacterium
TTTTTGACATCGATAACACCTTGCTGGCGCCCAATCAAAACCTGAATAGTGATCAGTGGTTTGAATGGCAAATGAAACAACAAACGGGCGACTGGTTCAAAGTCCAAACTGATTTTTTCCAAATTGGAAAAATGCATCCGCCCGAACCGGAAGGACCAGCGATTATCGACCAGATCAAATCTAAAAAGGTCACACCGGTTATTTTGACTTCGCGTGGATATGATTTGATGTTCCCGACTTTGCGCGAGCTGAATCGAAATTACCCCGGATTAGTCGATGCGGAAAAATTGTTCTATATGAATTGTTTTGTCCCCTATCATGCAAATGATCTGAAGAAATTTGGTTTCAGTAAAAAAGAAACCGATGTGCTGGCCATTAAAGAATCCCGAACGGCCTGTTATTTTGAAAATTTAATTTTAAGTTCAGGTAATACAAAACCACTGACTTTATTGGCATACAATCAATTAAAAAAACTAAAACCTAAAGTCGTGATCTTTGTCGATGATCGTGCTTATCACATGGATGATTTTGCAAAATACACGACCAAACAAAAAACTGTTTTTTTTGGACTTAGATATGGCAAAGAAGATGAAAATGTTAAACAGTTCAGTACGTCTGAAAAAACGGTAGAAGGCGCGCAGCTGAAAAAATATCTAGACTTAAAATCTGAAATATTTAAGTAATGCCGCCAGACGCCAAGTTTGCGGTGATGGTTTGGGACTGGGCTTATTTGGCTAAATTTTCACCTGATAGATTTTATTTACCGCAACAGAGATTTAATCGATTTTACTTTCTTTTTGAACCGTAGGAAGATCAATTCATAAAAACACAGGAGACAATATGCAAACCGTAAATATTGGAATTAACGATCAGGACCGCAAAAATATCACCGATGGTTTATCAAAACTACTAGCCGACACCTACACCTTATATCTAAAAACGCATGGCTTTCATTGGAACGTAACCGGACCTATGTTTCAAACTTTGCATTTAATGTTTGAAACCCAATATACAGAACTTGCCTTAGCCGTGGATTTGATCGCGGAAAGAATTCGGGCGCTGGGTCACTTTGCGCCGGTGGGATATCAGGCGTATACGAAACTGACTTCAATTGCTGACGTCGGAGAAATTCCTAATGCTAAACAGATGATCAAGGATTTATTAAACGGACAAGAAACGGTTGTAAGAACCGCACGTGCGCTGATCCCAACGGCCGATAAGGCTGGCGACGAAGCGACTTTGGATTTGATCACGCAAAGAATTCAGCTGCATGAAAAAACGGCTTGGATGTTAAGAAGTTTAATTGAAGAATAACAGTCAGGTTTTTTTGTGAACAAAAGTGTTCTTCTTATTGGGGGAACTCGCTACTTTGGGAAAATTCTGGCTGAAAAATTATTGGCCAGTGGTACGGATTTAACTATCCTAAGTCGTGGTTCCCTACCGGAGTCTTTGAAAACGGCTAAACACTGTCGGGGCAACCGCGCCGACAGTCGTTTGGTAGAAAATCTATTTTCCGAAAATCATTTTGATATTGTTTATGATCAGTTCTGCATGAATGCAGAGCATGCGCAGTTGATTACAAAAAACCTATCCCGAACAAATCCTACTTATATTATGACATCAACGGTTTCGGTTTATGATGCCGGTGCTGATATCAGCGAAAGTCATTTTGATACGGCAAAGTATTCTTACACTACCGCGGTTGACGAAGTGACCGATTACAAACAAGCCAAGCGCCAGGCCGAATATGAAATTCTAAAAAGTGGATTTAAAAATTTTACTTTGATTCGTATTCCCATTGTTTTGGGTCTGACTGATTATACTTTACGATTACATAAACACATTGAACACGGATTAAACTCTACTCCCTTATATTTTCCGAACTTAAATGCCCGGATGAGTTTTGTGGAATCCAATCACATCGCCGATACTTTGTATCGCCTAGGGGAAAAAGGCGTTGTTGCAGGCGCCTTAAACGTGGCCTCACCCGATTCGATTTCAATGCAGGATCTTTTGAACTTGATTGTTAAAGAAACCGGCAAGCCTTTTAAATTGACCAGCACTGCAGAATTTGAAGAATTAAATGATCAGTTAAAATCAAAATTCCAATCTCCCTTTGGCGTCAGCGAAGATTGGTATATCTCTACCGAAAAACTTCGGTCGCTGGGAATTCAGCTGCCAGTGCTTGCGGACTGGCTGCCAAAATTAATCCACGACCTAACAGCAAAGCTCAGCGCTTAAAGGTCGCTAGTACATATCTGGGCTTTGAATTTTCCGTTAATCTCTGCGCCATCGGCATCTTTGGCATAAACCGAACCGATGATTTCTTGCGAATCCACTTTTTCGATTTTGATGATTTTTTCGCCAACAATATATTTTGTCGCAAGACTAGTAAATCCTGTTAACTGAACGCTTAAATCAAATCCGCTAACAACATCTTTGCCAGTGGGAAAATTTAAATTCACCATTCCGCCAGAATCAAAATCAAAACCTTTTTGACAATTAGTGATGCTACCTTTGGATAAATCGATGTTGTATCTAACCGCGCCGTCTTGATATTTAAAGACGGATGCATAACCTACACCTAATGCGAACTCTTCATTCGCAACATGCACTCGCATGTCCTGAGGTTTGATTTTTTCAATCAGTTTATTATCAGCAGGTGGTGGCGGAGTAATTGGTTTCAATGCCTTCGCAACATCGGAAGCACTTGGCGCACAGGCAGTAAATGCCCCCATGGAAAGGCCGGCACAAGAAATG
The DNA here is from genome assembly GCA_043750675.1 of Pseudobdellovibrionaceae bacterium. Lineage (GTDB taxonomy): Bacteria > Bdellovibrionota > Bdellovibrionia > Bdellovibrionales > Bdellovibrionaceae > JAYSSX01. The sequence goes on from JAYVAZ010000254.1 coordinate 2,761, forward strand.
GCTACTAAGGCAGATAATAATTTTTTCATAAAAATCCCTTCTAAAGACTGTTTGCAGTCGTTATTACATTGGTTACTGTTTCTACAACGTAAAGATTTAAAACACTTTTTTATTATGGTTTCAATAAAGGTTAGCCGCAAAGTGTTTGGGGGTGTTTGGCGCGCAGAAGGATACAAACGCCGCCGGTAAGAGTGTTCGACCAAAGGTTGATATGTTATTCCGCCAAAGGCGGATATGTTATTCGACCAAAGGTCGATATGTTAAAGAAAATTAATAAAATTATTAATTCTTTCCAACCAGAATAAACGCATTTCTTCTTTTATTTTGGCGTTGGCCAGATCGCCATGACTAACAACGATCATACATTTTCCGGGTTTGAATTCGTGCAGATTAAATTGAATGTAAGTTGTTTTTGGCCAATCTTCATTGATCCATTTCATTCGCACGCGCCTCTGGGACATCATCGTGCGCAATTCGCCGTAAATGCCGTCGGCAATTTCAAATTGGGCTCCGATGTTTAAGGAAAACTCTCCCATAGGATTTAACCAGATTTGAATTCCTTCCGTCGATGCAAATTTTTTCCATACGTGAATCAAAGGATGCTTCAGATTACGCGCCATCGTAACCGAATACATTCCTTTTGAATTTTCGCCGACTTGTCGAACCCCAGTGTGCACTTGAAAACCATTGGCCACTATCTGCTGCCACCACATCGATAATTTATGTTTGGTTTGTAGGAAGCTAACAATTTCTTTGTATTCCCAAAAATCGCCGCCGGCCTTTTTTAAAATCGATATCCACTGATCCCAGTTTTTTCCAGTATGCTTCTGAACCGATTCGGTTTTAGTTCGCGCGATGATTTTAATGACACTGTCCGAAGGCCCACTAACGCGACGTAAATGTTTGACGCTGCTAGAAAGGGATAGATTTTTCGCGGCGCTAGAAGAAGAAAGATGTTTAGCGCGACTGGATCTGCGGGGCTTGACCACCGGTTTTTTAGAAACCGACTTTTTTTTCTTTTTAACGACTGCCTTGGTCTTCATCGGTCCCATATTAAAAGCAGAATATTTGGTTTTCAATCAGAAAACGAAATTAATCTTCAATGAAATCAAATCCTCTCACCCTTTAACTTGGTCTTCAGCAAACGAACTGACCAGACGATTATAGATATTTAATCTTGATTGCTTGCTTTGCCAACGCAGTAAAAATTTTGCATCAATGTCGGATTTTGAAATATAAAAGTAGGGAATCTTCCCATCGCTCGGCACGTACTGCTGGCAATGGTAAATCCGAAAAGTTCGAACTAAGAAATCACCGCTAGAGTTTTTTTCCATTAGTCTGGCGGCTACTTCAGTAGCGCCAGTGCTTTTCCTGATCGTTGTCGCTGCGCAAAACCACCGTGGTGCTGCGACGCCTCTTCAGCTGCAACGGTTTTTCCAACAACATTCACATTTGGTCGGAACGAAAATTTAATCCGCGGTCTAACCAAGTCATCATCGCAATTTTTAATCCGCAACAGTAAAATTTGTTAACTGTGCCGGCAAATCCCGGTTCCAAACTTCCGAAAACGAAAATCCATGAATGCCTTTGATGGCATTTGCAAAGCCCGGATTTTCCGTGGCTTCGACGTTGTAAAACAATTCAGGGTTACTACCCAGGTCTTTTCCGACAAATAAAATCATTCCTTTTTGGATCTGACAGGATTTTTTATCGCAGGTGCCGAAGATCTGTTTGTTCCAACCCAAGGGTTCCCCGTAATAACTGGCGACATCGCCCACAGTCTTCGATACACATGTATGCTTATCAGCAAACATGCACTCAGAC
>JAYVAZ010000255.1:0-5119 GCA_043750675.1 Pseudobdellovibrionaceae bacterium
CTTTATTGACCCACTTGGCTTAGAGCTTGCGCAAGAACCGCTGACTGGCAAAGGCATTGCGCATGGGATAATGGGTGCAAACTACCATGAGCGGATGTGCCGACACGCTTGAGAGGCAGATAGCGTTGACGCAGCTCGACGCGGCTCGTGCCGTCTTGGCGGATGAGTCGCACGTCTTCGTGCAGGATGCGGCTTTGAAACTCGGCGATGTTTCCGATGATCGTCCGCAACGTGCGGAGAAACTTCGGATCGGCAGCGGCATGTGCGGCGTCGAGTTCTTCCTGCGAGACGCGCATCGTGGCGAGCGTCAGTTCTTTCTTGTCGAGCTTCGCCGTGTACTCCAGCACGGCGGCAAGCCCACGTTCACGCACGTCGGTTCTGTAAGTAGGTCAGATTCAGCGAATCGACATTAAATAACACCTTCAATATTCCCGAGCTCTGAAAACGCTCAAGACTACCCTCCCGATGCTCACCGACTAACCACTGTTCTAATTCAACCTTTACTCTCTCTTTGCTGATTCTTTCCAAATTACGCATCAAAGATTTCATTTTTGAAAAAGTATCTTCTTCAATCCTAAAGGCCAGTTGCGCTGCAAATCGAAGCCCGCGCAATATACGTAACGCATCTTCTTGAAATCTTTTCTCTGGTTGGCCAATACATTGGATTAGTTTTTGATTTACATCAGTTAGACCATCTACATAATCTATAACTTGAAAAGTAAAGGGATCTAGAAACAGTCCATTGATTTTAAAATCCCGACGGCCAGCATCCTCTTCCGGGGTACAAAAAGTAACCGAACTGGGATGGCGCCCGTCTTCATAACTGCCATCTTTACGAAAAGTCGCGACTTCAATATTTTTGGAATCTTCCACTACATTAATGATTCCAAATTTTTTCCCGATGTCGAAATTTTTTGGAAACAAAATTTGGATTTTTTCCGGGACCAGGTCCGTGACTACATCGATGTCTTTAATCATTTTATCAATAAAAAGATCCCGCACAACTCCACCAGCCCATAAAACCTTCCCCGAAGATGCGCTGATAACTTTGGAAACCCTCAAACACGCATTAAACTGAGGATGGGCTTTTAGCTTTTCAATTTGAGTTGAGGTTAAAGAATAAGTTTTTAGCATAAGCCATTATACTCATTCCCGTTTCTTATACAATATGGTACTTATAAACCAAATGGAATCAAACGCGATAACTAAACTACTTCAACCTTTCGCTTTTACTAATTTGGGTTTTTGCTCCTTGGAGTCACCCAAGTCGATTGAATTCTATAAATCGTGGCTTAAAAACGATTTTCACGGTGATATGAAGTACATGGAAGAACATCTTCCACAAAAAGAACACCCGCAGCTGCATTTCGAAAAAATGCGCGGATGCATAACAGTATTGATGAATTATTATCCGCATCCTCAGGCTAAAGAACTCCCATTCAAACAATTAAAAATCGCCAAATACGCGCATGGTGACGACTATCACATTTGGTTCAAAGAAAAGCTCAACCAGGCCGCGCTGTTATTAAAATCGCGATTTCCAGGGGAAGAATTTATCGGCATGACCGACTCTTCTCCGGTTTTGGAAAGAGACCTGGCCAATAGGTCAGCCCTAGGGTGGGTAGGAAAAAACACCTGCTTAATAAATCGCGAACATGGCAGCTTCTTCTTTATTGGCGAGATTTATACCAGTCTACAATTCGAAGATCAGAGCCTGACCGATGATTTTTGCGGAACCTGCAATAGATGCATAGAAGCCTGCCCAACCGGCGCACTGAAAGAACCTAAAGTGTTGGATGCAAACCTTTGTATCTCTTATTTAAATATTGAATCGAAGTCAGTTCCGGCAGAACCTTTGCGTGAAAAGATGAGTGGTTGGTTTTTCGGATGCGACATCTGCCAGGATGTTTGCCCTTGGAACCAACACTTTATCAGAAATTCGCTGCAACCAATCCCCGTTCCCCCTACGCAAAATACGGAAGAACTTATTCAAGAATTGAAACTGATTTTAAGTAGTTCTAACAAACAGCTCACCCGAATTACCAAAGATTTGGCCCTTTCGCGCGCGCGCGGATTCGGACTAAAGAGAAATGCATTATTAATTGTTGCCGAATTAAAACTAAAAGAACTGGCTCCAGAAGTAAAACGAGCAGCGACAGATCCGAAGTTGCTGGAATTGGCAAACTGGACGTTAGCTAAACTGACCTAATCCAAACCTAATTTTTTTAATAGTTCATCGATGTCGTTTTGTGAAAGCTTCTGCGGTTTGTTTTTATGAATATCGACACTGGCTTTATATTCGGCGCCGAACTGCGCAGAAACCCATCTTAATCTATCCAAAAACGTTGCCGAGAACTGAGATTTAAAATCGACTTTTTTTGAATCCAATATGTTTTCAATCATGACTGACAACATTTCGGTCGCATCCAATAACAAGGCTACTGAAACATTATAGAACTGTTCATTTCCTTTAATTTGGGAAGCCTTGTAACCAACGGCTTTACATAATGCTGTATAGTCGCCCACTTTATGAATGAAGTGGTCCTTTTCCGAAACGGTGATTGCGATACTTTTCGCGGCTCCCATGATTCGGTCTACTGTCTGACCGTAGTCTTCTAGTCTTTTGACCTGACTAAAGTCGTCTTCGCATTCTTCTAAGATTTGTAAAAGTTGGACAATTAATTGATTGGACTCTTGCTGAAAATCTTTTAAAATTTCATTATTGGCTTCCATGTAATTATTATGCTGAATTGGGGTTCGCATGTCCATTGGAAATTACGTACCTTTTAGAGTCAGTACACTTCGCGGCGATCAAAAAATTGATTTTGATGCCTATATTAAAATAAATGATAAATATATTTTATATCTTAGAAGCGGCGACAGTTTTGAAGGCGAAAGACTAAAAAGATTAAAAGAAAAAAAATTAAAAAAAATGTTCATCCTTCCGGACCATGAACAAAGTTATCGGGACTATCTAACTAAAAATATTGAAATGGCGTATGACGAAAATTCCGGCAAAGGAATAAATACGCGTGCAGAAATCATCCAAGGCTCGCAGCAAAGTAACGCCGAAGAAGTTATGGAAAACCCCGAAAACGTCGAAGCCTATAATGATGCCAAAGAAGCAGCCGGAAAATTTGTTCAATTCTTAACTCAAGAAAAAGAAGCGTTTCAATATGTAATGAGCGTGGATAATGCCGATCAAAATATCGCCCACCATGGAGTAACCGTTTCTACCTTGGCTGTAGGTCTGGCGAAAAGACTAAACATGACTGATCCCAAACAGATTCAACTTCTTAGTCTGGGCGCACTTTTACATGATTTTGATCATTTCCATTCTGGTTTACAAATCAATCGTCCCGTTTCCCTAATGAATCCTCATGAATTAGAAATTTATAAAAAACATCCAACTGAAGGTGGACGAAGAGTCCAAGACAAAAAACACTTCGACCAAATTGTGTTAAATATAATTACGCAACATGAAGAATACATCGATGGGAAAGGTTTTCCGCAAGGCTTAACCGAATCCAAAATGGATCCTTTGGCTGTAGTGGTCGCTTCGGCAAATGCGATAGATCGATTAATGACGTTTGAAGGAGTAGCCAAAAAAGAGGCTGTGAAGAAACTGATGATCAGTGCGGTCGGAAGACATCCCCTAAATCATATTCAGATCTTAGGGGACATTATGAATCAAATGAAACTCTAAACTATTTTTATTAGAACATGAATCCAAGGTTTAACATTGGCATCGTGCTAACTACTGTGTTTTTAACCGTAGTTTCTGTGCCGCTGACTTCTGATTTTGCGAAACTTAAACTTTTATATGATAACTCGACACCCAAGTAAAATGATGAAGACAACATATGGTTGTATCCAAAGTCTAAACCGATTCCTGATCCTGAAGTGTACTTGGTGGTGGAAGTATAATCTTGAGTTCCTGAAAGAAAATAATTCAGATCAACCATAAAACCATTCATATGGTAACCCAGGGCTGCAGCTAATCCACCTCCTGTCAAAGCTCCGGTACCATTATTTGAAGATGCCGAGCTACTTAGAGCACCAAGGTATAAACCATTAGACATCAAATATCCCAGTTTAATATCCATAACGCTATTTTTAGACTCAGAAGGTGCAGCAAAATTATCGCCATCCAAAGTTAAATTATACATAAAATAACTTACACCCACGCCGAAACCAGATCCACCACCTGAGGCCGCATGAGAAACTGAAGTTCCAAGAACCAACGCTAAAACCATTAATAACTTTTTCATAATTTCCTCCATAAAAAAGTGTTATTTATTCTGTTCATTCTTAAAAAGGATACCTAGACCTAAAGCGCTTCGCAATGTGTTTTCCGGAATCAAATCGAAACTGATCCCCTCTTCGACGGATTCAAAAACCTGTTTTAGTTCTTGATTCATTGGATGAACATGCAGTTGATTTTTCAACTTGTAGATAAGCCACGCGCCGGCTGGCAAATACGGATTGTCAAATTTCAGTTCGGTTAAAAAATGATCACCCAGTAACGAATACGCCGGTCCATGGCGCATCAAGCCAAGTGACTGTATTTGCAATAAATTCAATTGCGATTCTAAAGACAGTAATTCCAAAATGGGCGATTCCTGCCGCGACAATGAAACATTATGTTTCGGTGCAAGAAAAAGATTTCTAACCAACATAGGAAATAACCTGATGTTTTCTTCTAAACCTTGATTCAGCTGCTGAAAAACTCCGCTGTTTTTCAACGCCGATTCTAGATCGGGACTTTGCTTAATTAATTCGAAAGAGTGTTTAAACGCCTCGTCAAGGTTGCCGGCCTGGAAGCTGTGCAAAAAGTAGTGATTGACCATATTCTTGATTAATGTAACAAGTCTAAATCTATGAAACAACAAATAAATTTTGGCTCCAATTTAAACAAGCAAATGCTCTATTTCTTCCTTGTTACCATGTTTACTTTGTTACTTTCCGGTAACCTCTTCGCAATGCAAAATGTTACTGGGGTTATTTCAATTTCTGCTAAAAAACTGTTCATTACAATTAACAACAAAACTTATCCACTTCAGGCCGACAGTCAGGAAACTTCAGAAGTTGCTGATTTCACCGCTGCCGGATCACGTTC
>JAYVAZ010000256.1:0-2746 GCA_043750675.1 Pseudobdellovibrionaceae bacterium
AGGGCTCGATACGGTCGAGCAAATATAATTAAATTTGTGGCTTTTGATGTGTGCGCTTTTGCGCTGGTGACTCTTGAGAGATCAATAGTGATCTTTGAAACTTCAATCTATTCCAATGACCTAACTTATTTCAATAAAAAAAATTTATTCTTAGTATAAGACTATTCTTTATTTCTTTTATTTTTGTTCGATTTTTAGAACGGGTTGAGTCTATTGATTTGGCTTTTGCCAATATAGGTTGAGTCTTTAAGGAGATTTTCCCTCTTACTATATAGTAAACGCGTATAACTTTTGATTTTTTCGAGTCGTTAAAACTAAAATACAAATAAGCGGCAAATTGACACCAAACAAGTTCTCGCGATTTAAAAATTATTTTGATGTATAAACTCCTGAAATTAAATCGGAAACCCAGTTTCTAAAAATATATTTTGCTGTCGACATTTTTGTGTTACATTAAAGTAACAATGCCTAAAGATAAGATTCGTTATGACAATATTTATAAAGCCCGCGAGATGTACGCCGTCCTCATTGATAAAGAACGTGAATCCCGCAGTTATTCAAAAAAAGAAATGTTAGAAGACCTCACTGAAGAACACCTGTACTGCGAGTTTTTAAAGACTTGTTTTGAGCTTGATGATTCCGATAGCCTGGAAGCCTTTCGTACAGGCCTTTATTTGGTTTTGAACCAAATAGGGATGACGACTGCATCAATAGAAACGGGCATCCCAAGGACAACGCTGTACCGAATGCTATGGAAAAACGGAAACCCAAATCTAAAGTATTTAGCGCAGATTTTAAATTTCTTGAATTTGCGACTTTGGGTAGTCTCAGATAACTTTGTTCATACCAACAAGACCGAAAGATTTAAAAATGTGGCTCATCCTCCAGTAATTAGTAGCGGTAATAGACGGATTAGGACGCCAAAGCAAAATTGAGAGGATTTCAACGGCGCCATCTTAAATCGAATTTAAATGGGAGCTGACCAAAAGACCCTCGCATTACACATTAAATTAGGTCCTGTTTTTAAATTTTTTTAAACTAGTCTAGTATTAAATTAAATCCACATCTGTAATACTGCATACAGAGGTTTTTTATGAAAAAATTAATTCTCCTATGTATTTACTTTTTAGCACAGATAGCCAGCGCTGCGGACATCAATATTAAGCAAGGCGAATACACTTTTGGCAATTGCAAAGCTTATGTTCGATTTATTGACTATAATAACTATTACGATATCTCAATTACACAGGGAACTAACGAAGGTAATTTTAAAATGTCCCGTGACGGTCGACTTGTTAAGGGAATGGGAATCTGCAACGGCGACTCGGGCGATCGCAGTGATACATTGTATACGGTCAAAAATGCTTCGCAGTTTTCCGTATTTACAGCTAAATGCGGTGGCAAAATGGATGCAACTGACTTTGTCGGACAATTAATTGTAAATAAATCTAGTGGTCAGATAGATCATGCTTTTTTTGATAAAAAGATTGCAAAATATAGTACCGGACCGGGCGTTCATTCAGGTCCACTTAAAGACCAAGCAGACAAATTAAATTGTTCAACAAGTGGAGCTATTTCAGAAAATCAAAACCTCACCACAAGAGTCCAAGTCGAAGATCATTTGAAGAAATCAAAAGATGCGCAAAAAATGCCAAGTTTAGCAGAAATTAAACCTCAAGCGGCCCCAGAGAAAAATGACGAAGCTAAAGTTAAAGCAACACCATAAAATAAGCTTCATTATCAGAAACCAAGGTTTGATTTAAACTACGATGTTCTTCTAAAAAACTAAATACAGATCAGGGAGGCTCAGAAAACTGAGCCTTTAAACTTTTTAGCGGCTTCACTCGCGGTCGCACGGCAAACTCCGACCAAATCGGCAACCTGACGCTGCGTTAGCCCCTGAGCCCAATATAAGCGAGCCAGTTCATATTGATCCGGCTTTAATTTCTTCCACTGAACCTTATAAGCGCGTCCTACACTCAACTCGGTTGGTTCGAATACATTATCCTCGGGCCTACCATTTTCTAACTATTTAAAATCATTAAATAATTCAAAAATTGCAAGACAAGTTGGTCGAACCAACCTTGTCGATTTGATTCTATTTTTTAAGAAACTTGAGTTTTTTAATACAATGGGTTACATTGGGGTATGGTTATTGTCTGGGATGAAAAGAAAGCTAAATCAAATTTAACAAAACACGGTGTTAGTTTTGAAGAAGCACAAACGGTTCTTTTCGCTCAGCAATCAGTTACTTTAGACGATAATAGCCATGACGAACCAAGATTTATTACGATCGCCTTTTCTATAAAGTTAAATCTTTTAGTCGTTGTATATGCTTATAAACATCAAGATGAAATTCGAATTATCTCCGCTCGCAAGGCCACAAAAAAGGAGGCTAAATTTTATGAAGAAAGAATATGATTTTTCTAAAGGTAAAGTTCGCAAAGCTCCAATAGCTGACCCAAAAACAACAAAAGTTCAAACAAGCATTCGCATGGACTTTGAAATTATGGAATGGGCGCAAAAAGAAGCAGAAAAATTAGGTGTTGGATATCAGACTTTTCTTAATATGAAACTTAAGGAAATAATGAATAAACCCTCAATTGAAGAACGTGTAGATCTCCTTGAAAAGAAATTTCTTAAACGCGCTTAAAAAGAATAACAACGCTTATCATGTCTAAAAAAAATAACAAAAAGGTCACAACAGTTCAGCAACATCCGATGCATGTTCCTGTTAGTAAAAAAA
>JAYVAZ010000257.1:0-3774 GCA_043750675.1 Pseudobdellovibrionaceae bacterium
ATTGCGACGAATTTTTAAATATCGATCTGAAGCTCGCGGAAAAAGCAATTACCAAAAATACAAAAGCTATTTGTTTTGTCAATTATGCGGGAAGCTCAGTGAATCTTGATGCACTCAAAAAAATTGTGAACAACAGACCCATTTACCTCATAGAAGATGCAGCTCAAAGCATGGGAGCTTTATACAATACAAAAGCGATCGGCAACATATCAGATATCTCCACGTTTAGTTTCCATGAAACGAAGAACATCCATTGCGGTGAAGGTGGCGCCATTATTGTTAATAATCCGCTCCTTAAAGAACGGGCTGACGTTATAAAAGATAAAGGAACAAATCGACAGCGCTTCCTAAACGGCCTCGTTGATAAATACACTTGGCAAGACAAAGGCAGTTCATATCTTTTAAGTGAGCTCAATGCGGCTTTTCTTTATCCACAAATTTTAGAACTAGAGAAAATCACAAAAAGCCGACTAACAAAGTGGAACTTTTATAAAACAGAATTAAATCTATTAGAAAAAAATGGAGACATTGAAATTCAGAAAACGCCACCCAATGTCTTTCACAATGCCCATATCTTTTTTATCTTGTTAAAAACAGAACAAGCTCGAGATCAGCTGCAATCCCACCTGAAATCTTGCAATATTATTGCAACTCCACATTACGTTCCGCTGCATTCATCGGTTGCGGGCAAACGCTTTGGTAAAACCGCATCTACGATGGAACAAACTGATAACTTAGCTAAGCGAATTCTTCGATTGCCATTACATCACTCTCTAACGTCAGAAGATCAAATCACTGTTGTAAAAGCGATCTATCGGTTTTTTAAACTATAATTCTTCTTTAGCTACTTGTTGTAAATATTGGCCATAGGTACTTTTAGACAGGTTTGAGGCAAGCTCCATAAGTTCCGATTTACTAATAAATCCCATTCGAAAAGCCACCTCTTCTGGGCAGGCAATTTTTAACCCTTGTCTTTTTTCAATGGTTTGAATGTAGGAACTGGCGTCAACGAGACTCTCGTGAGTCCCAGTATCCAACCAAGCAAATCCTCGGCCTAAAGTGACTACTCGCAAAGAATTTTTAGATAAATAAATATTATTTAAATCTGTAACCTCGAGCTCATTACGAACTGATGGTTTTAGCTGTTTAGAATACTTAACGACTTCGCTATTATAGAAATATAGTCCGGTAACTGCGTAATTTGACTTCGGCTGTTTCGGCTTTTCCTCAATAGAAACCGCTTCTTTTTGTCCGTTAAAACTAACAACTCCATATCGTTCTGGATCATGAACTCTATAGGCAAAAATGGTTGCTCCTTGATTGGCTTTCTTAGCCTCGTCCAAAATAGACAAGAAGCCCTGTCCATAAAAAATATTGTCCCCTAATATCAACGCACAATCATCGTTTCCAATGAAGTCTTCGCCTAGCAAAAAAGCTTGCGCCAATCCATCAGGAGACTCTTGAACTTTGTAGCTTAATTTAAGGCCCCACTTTTTCCCATCTCCTAAAAGTTGCTGAAATCGCGGTGTATCTTCAGGGGTAGAAATAATCAGAATTTCCTTAATTTTTGCTAACATCAATGTCGTGAGGGGATAATAGATCATTGGCTTGTCATAAACCGGCAAAAGTTGCTTACTTACCACTAACGTCGACGGGTACAATCGACTTCCCGATCCTCCTGCTAAAATAATACCTTTCATGATTCCCTCTTTACTACATAGGAAATATTATTCTTTTGATACTCGCCAGACATAACATTTTCAATCCAAGTTGAATGTTCCAGATACCACTTTACGGTCCGAACTAGACCTGACTCAAACGATTGCTTTGGCTTCCACCCCAGTTCTCTTTCAAGTTTAGTGTAGTCAATGGCATATCTTCGATCATGCCCTAATCTATCTTTTACAAACGACTTTTGAAGCAAATAACTTTTTCCATCTTTTCTAGGTTTGTGCAGGTCTAAAGTTTTACAAATGGAATCAACGATAGAAACATTGTTTAACTCACTATTTCCACCAATATTGTAAGACTGCCCTACTTGTCCATTTTTTAGTACAAGCGCTAAGGCCTCGCAATGATCTTCTACGTATAACCAATCCCTTACATTCAAACCATCTCCATAAATCGGCAGCGGTTTGTCCGAAAGTGCCTTAGTAATCATAAGCGGAATCAGCTTTTCTGGAAACTGCATAGGTCCATAATTATTTGAACAGTTCGTCGTAATGACAGGCAAACCATAAGTGTGATGATATGCTCTTACTAAATGATCAGCCGCTGCCTTTGATGCAGAATAAGGACTATTCGGAGCATAAGCAGTCGTCTCTTTAAATGGACTTTCCTCTGCAGTAAGACTTCCAAAGACTTCATCCGTAGAAATATTAATTAATTTAAATTTTTCTTTTTCAGATCCTTGCAACCCAGAAAAGTATTTTAAGCAGACTTCCAATAAGTTAAATGTTCCAATAATATTAGTATCAATGAAGGCTCTCGGATACTCAATTGATCTATCGACATGGCTTTCTGCTGCAAAATGAATAACTGAATTTGGTTTATAAAAACGTACTACTTTGCTTAGATCATCGTGATTTACAATATCGGTTTTATTGAAAAAAAATCTTGGACTTTTAAAGCACTCATTTATGTTACTTATATTGCCAGCATAAGTAAGTGAATCGACGCATGCTACTGGTTCACTCTCCGAATCTAAGCAATATTTTATAAAGTTAGAGCCAATAAATCCTGCTCCACCAGTTACCAGAATCACTTACTTCTCCGACTTCTATGTTGGTTAGTTCATTGAAACAAAACCGTCGCGTAACAAATACTTCGCACCTGTATCTTTACAAACAGTTTCAGAGTGTCCCGTCAAAGGCAAATCCAGTCTTTCACCGAACTTCGACATCCAACCAATTTGTTTCGCCGGCACTCCGGCCATCAAGGCAAAAGGTTTTACGTCTTTTGTAATTACGGCACCCGCTGCGATAAAACAATACTCACCTAGTGTTACTCCGCAAACGATGGTCGCATTGGCACCTATCGTCGCACCTTTGCGAACACGGGTTTCCAAATACTGGTCTTTGCGAACAACTTCGCTGCGTGGGTTGATTACATTGGTAAAAACCATTGAAGGACCACAGAAGACATCATCTTCCAAAAAAACATCATCATAAATAGAAACATTATTTTGAATTTTACAATTCTTACCGATGACAACTTTATTGCCTACGAAAACATTTTGACCAAAAACAGATTTGTCGCCAATCTTTGCTCCACCGCAGATGTGTACCCAGTGCCAGACCTTGCAGTCATTACCGATTTCAGCACCGGCATCGATGATGGCCGTTTCGTGTTTGTAAAAACTCATACTTTCATCTCGCGAATCTTTTCCACAATCGCGATTGCAGCACGCGCGTGCTCTAACCCGTAACCACGCCCCTGAAGGATATCAGTATAAACAAGTTTGTGTAATTCCGTAAAACCTTCAGAAAATTCAAAGTCAGCACCATCTATTTTAATTGAACGAAAAGTTGTTTTACCGGCAGCGATCGCATCTAACGGGAGGCGAGCCTTATCGATGGTTAACATCCAATTTACTTTGGCATTTTCTAATTCGACATAACCCTTTTCAACTGTGGAAGACTTTTCGCTCATTCTAATTTCTTTGGCTGGTCCAAAAATCCAAGTCAGCATATCAAAAAAATGCACGCCGATGTTGGTAGATAATCCGCCCGATTTGCGTTGATCACCCTTCCAGCTTTCATGGTACCACTGACC
>JAYVAZ010000258.1:0-4594 GCA_043750675.1 Pseudobdellovibrionaceae bacterium
ATGGAAGCTGAAGCACCAAAATGTCCATTTTCAGGCGGTCGCGCACAACACACAACCAACAGTTCGCAAGCGAATCGAAACTGGTGGCCTAAACAACTCAACGTTAAAATTTTACATCAGCACTCTTCTAAATCCAATCCTATGGAAAAAGATTTTGATTACGCAAAAGAATTCAAAAAACTGGATTATTATGCTTTGAAAAAAGACCTAAAAAAATTAATGACCGATTCGCAACCTTGGTGGCCTGCAGACTGGGGTCACTACGGTGGTTTATTTATTCGTATGGCTTGGCATAGCGCCGGTACCTACCGAACTTTTGATGGTCGTGGTGGTTCTAGATCAGGGGGACAGCGATTTGCGCCATTAAACAGTTGGCCTGATAATGGAAATCTAGATAAAGCCCGTCGGCTTCTTTGGCCGATTAAACAAAAGTATGGGCGAAAAATTTCATGGGCAGATTTGATGATTCTTGCCGGAAACGTTGCCTTGGAATCAATGGGATTTAAAACTTTTGGATTCGGAGGGGGTCGCCCGGATACCTGGGAACCAGGCGAAGATATATTTTGGGGGGCCGAAACGGAATGGATGCAGTCCAAACGCTACAGCGGCGACCGCGACCTAGAAAACCCATTAGCGGCCGTTCAAATGGGCCTTATTTATGTGAACCCAGAAGGACCGGATGGGAAACCTGACCCGATTGGTTCGGCCCGCGATATTCGCGAAACTTTTGCTCGAATGGCAATGAATGATGAAGAAACCGTGGCATTGGTTGCGGGTGGGCATACTTTCGGTAAAGCCCACGGGGCCGGAGATCCAAAAAAAGTTGGTGCCGAACCGGAAGGTGCCGATCTTCATCACATGGGTTTTGGTTGGATCAATAATTTTGAATCGGGAAAAGGCGTGCACACCACTACTAGTGGAATTGAAGGCGCATGGAAACCAAATCCTACAAAATGGGACAATGGATATTTTGAAATGATGTTTAAGTACGATTGGGAGCTGGTAAAAAGCCCGGCCGGGGCTCATCAATGGGCACCCAAAAATTGTGAAGCCAAAGACATGATTCCCGATGCACATGATCCGTCTAAAAAACATCGACCGATGATGACCACAGCAGATTTAGCATTAAAGTTTGATAAACAGTACGAACCTATTTCAAGGCGTTTCCACAAAGATCCAAAGGCCTTTGCAAATGCATTTGCAAAAGCCTGGTTCAAGTTAACCCATCGGGATATGGGGCCAGTCGTTCGCTATCTTGGACCGGAAGTTCCAAAAGAGGAATTGATTTGGCAAGATCCACTTTCTAAAGCAACAGGTAAAGTTATTGATACTAAAGATATTGAAAATTTAAAAAAGAAAATTTTAAAATCCGGACTTTCTGTTCCGCAATTGGTTACCACCGCTTGGGCTTCGGCCAGCACTTTTCGTTTTTCTGATATGCGAGGCGGGGCAAACGGGGCACGAATTCGATTGGCACCACAAAAAAATTGGGAAGTTAATCAACCGTTCGAATTAGCAAAAGTTCTTGCGGTTTATGAAATGATACAAAAAGACTTTAATACAGGACGCAAAACTGTTTCGGTCGCAGATCTTATTGTCTTAGGCGGAAACGTTGGCATTGAAGAGGCCGCCAAACGTGCCGGCCATAAAGTGAAAGTATCATTTGCACCGGGTAGGGTTGATGCTTCACAAGAACAGACTGATGTGGATTCTTTTGCGATGTTAGAACCATTAGCCGATGGTTTTCGCAATTATGCTAAAAAAGGATTAGGTCCGCATGCCGCGGAACTTTTGATTGACCGAGCCCAACTAATGAATTTGACCTCACCGGAGATGACCGTTCTTGTCGGTGGATTGCGGGCGCTAAACACAAATCATGCACAAGTAAAACATGGAAACTTTTTTGCAAAACCTGCTGTTTTGACCAATGAATTTTTCGTAAATCTTTTAAGTATGAATACCGAATGGAAAGCGACATCAGTGCCGGGTGAATATGAAGGAATCGATCGCAAAACCGGGAAACAAAAATGGACGGGCACAAGAGTCGATTTGGTTTTTGGATCCAATTCAGAATTGCGTTCATTGGCAGAAGTTTATGCCGCCAATGATGGCGAAGAAAAATTCGTACGCGACTTCGTTGCCGCTTGGTGTACGGTTATGAATGCGGATCGTTTTGATTTAAAAGTTTAATTTGCCCGGTTTTTTAATAAAGCAAAACCCAAAAACCGCATTTCAAGCAAGGCGACCACTAACGATAGTGGGTCGCCTTAATCTTAATATTGTTGCCGTGTTCAATTTACGTGTTTAATTTTCTTGTTAATTTAACCTTGGCGCATCGATGGGCTTCCGGTAGCGTGAAATTTGGTCCAAGGTTTGTCCAATTTTTTCCGGATTTTCATTTGCTTGCGCAACATCACCTAACGAAAGAATCCCTACTAGTCTTTTCTGTCTGTTCAAAACCGGTAGTCTTCTAATTTGGTTTTTGCCAAAATTTTCGGTCACTTCTGATAATGTTTGATCTTCATAACAATAAAGAACGTTGAATGACATAATGTCGTTAGCCAAAGTTGTTTTAATATCTTTACCTTCAGCTATCGCCCGAATCACAAGATCTCTATCTGTTATCATACCTAATAATCGATCGTTTTCACCAATGGGTAGAATTCCAAAATCTCCCTCCCGCATCATTTGCGCCACTTGTTGAAGTGTCATATCGGGACTTCCAATTTCCACACTTTTTGTCATGTATTCGCTGACTAACATTTTAACTCCTTTATCTAATTTTCAGATTTTGCAATAATGAAAAATACAAACACGTGCAAACAATGCAAACACGAAGCCACGATTTTTTTGGTTCATTAAGAAAATTAAAAACTACATCCACTAGTGTTGGGGCAAGTGACTTGTCCTGTAACAGGTACGCCTGAAACTAGGTCAACCATTGTCCCTTGCGTACAGCCTGTGGGGTTTGCAAAGAACGCACTGTTGGTAACTGCAATACTTGAATTTGCCGAGCGTGCATGAAAAAGCGATCCGTAGATGTGGCTGCCCGTGATGCACTAGCTACATTTTTTTGTATTCGGCGTTTTTCGATTTCCAGTTACGCGTTGTCGAACGCCGCAGTCAGTTTTTTAATATCCAGTTTAGTCATTTTGTACATCGCGTTCATCATGGCCACTTTTTTTGCTGCGTTCTTTGATGTATTCCACTTATCAAATTGATAAGGACAAATTTGCCAGCGAACTCCGAACCGGTCAGAAAGCCAACCACATTGTGAATACTTACCGCCACCGGCAACTAATTTTTTCCAGTAGTAATCGATCTCGCGTTGGGTTTTACAAGGAACTACAAACGAAACAGATTCGTTGAAAGGCATAGCCATGTGCCCATCTAACAGCATCATCTTTTGTCCTAGAATAGTAAGGTGTGCGGTAAGAACTGAACCTTCCTTTACTCCCATCGGGTTTTTACCCCAATAAGCAAACTTACCCACTTTAGTTCCCTTAAAAATAGACTTATAAAACTTCACCATTTCAGCGGCACTTTTATTGGACCAAATACATGCATAAGCTTTTAACATTTTGATTTTCTCCTATGGAATTAGCGCAGTCTAATCTGTTTTTGCCGAAGGAGGGAAATTGAATTGAGATGCGTCAAACGGACAACGCAACATTCAGAATTGGTTTCGGTGAAGAAACAAAAAAGGGGTTACGTGAAGTAACCCCTTGAAGGTAAAAACCTTAATATTAATAATTTTTATTTATAAAGTAATTTTAAGGTGCCTTTTTTAGTTACTGTGATCGACTTAACCATTTTGCTTAATTTTGCTGCCTTATCAAGTCTTTCAGAAACAACTTCGTATGAAGAAGTTCTAAAAGTTTGTTCTAGGTTTTCACAAGATAGCTTAAGTGCTGAATAACCCGGAACTCCTACCATACCAGCTGGCAAAGGATTAGTTTTCATTTTATAGATACAAGATTTGCTTTCATTAGCGATAGCAATGTTTCCATCGGCAAGTACTTGAATAGAAGAAACTTCAACGTCATCGATAGTTTCATCAGCTTCTAAGGGAGCTTCTTTACTGAATGCAGTCACAACAGCATCAAATACACGCAACTGAACATACCAAGGTGCAATCATCGCATTTGCAAACGATGCGGAAACTGTAAATAAAGTCATTATTACTGTGCTTCTTAAATTCATATTGTTCTCCTATGTTAAAGTTTTGCTATTTGGCATTGTTAAAAGCAAATTAGCGACCGGCTTCTATTCTTATTGGTTAAAGTTCATAAAATATGAGTGTCCAATATTTTTACAGTGTGACGTTTTCGGCGAGTTATTCGCGAATTGAATCTAGAGAACTTTGAGACATCGGCGGCTATTTTGGTTTATGTATTTGGAATTGTTTTTGTTTTGTTATTGGCCTGGACTTTGCGTGGTTCTGGGAACGAAAAGAGGGACATCTAAGGCCATTCAAGGGTTTAATTTAATTACTAAAAAAAATGAAATCTTTGAAAGGAGTCGAAGATGTCCCAGTTAAAAACATTACTCTCTAAATTGATACCGAGATTTAGCCAAGAAGCCAACAAAATCA
>JAYVAZ010000259.1:0-2590 GCA_043750675.1 Pseudobdellovibrionaceae bacterium
TCAAGACGTCCACCCAACTTACGGCTTCTGGGAATGTAAAATTATTTGATCCAAACGACTTAAACGATCTTCTAGAATCGGCAAAATGGACTAAACAGCAAAGACGCCAAAGTCTGGATGCCTTCAAAGCCGCAATGAAAACGACCTATGTAGGTTACGAAGTTAAAAAACAATTAATCGGTTTATCCGGCGACGAAATTTTTGATCTTTGTTTTAAAATGAATGAGGCTGCTTCAGAGAAATTATTTAGCTTTGAAGCCATCGAGCTTTTCAAAAGATGTGTAGCCCTATTCAAAGACTCACATTTAAGTGTAACGCCCTCTATTATTAGTGCACAAGTCACGACCCTTATTGCAGAAACCACTTTAATTAAGGGAAAACTAATCATTACCAATATCCGCCCCGGTTTAATCAGCCTGCTTGAAAAACAATTGGGCTTTAAAAAAGATGAGCTCATTCGTTTACTAGTGATTGGAACTGAGATCACTGAAATTGACGGCAAATCAGTCGACGAAGCGATTAAAGAAATGCGACCGATAGTAAGTTCCTCTTCAGAAAATGCGGCCAATATTCGTGCTTCCCGTTATTTGTTTACTCGTACCGAAAAATACCCGACCGAAAAAACTGTGAAAATTAAACTTAAAAATTATGCGAACTTGATAGAAATGCCTTGGATCATACACAAAGCAAATAAAAGTTTAGAATCAAAAACTTATCTAAAAAACCAAAACTTTCTATTAGGCACTGAACTTAGTGCTGATATTAGCCTAATGAGTTGGTATGGCTTTGATTTTTCCGAAATGATCTATAATGACAAAACCGAGGCCAAGGAAATTAAACAATTTGTTGATGCTAGTAGCGGTGAACTCATACTACGAACTGCAAAAGTAAGTCTTAACGACAGTAATCTTTCCAGCAACTTGCAAAAAAACATCTGTTACCTGCAGATCACTTCGTTTTCTGTTAATGAAGATGATGACGGCAACTACCAGTTAGTAGATACAAATGACCCAAGTGGAACGCAAACCAATATCCTGCCTTACCTAGATCAGTATTTGAAATCTTGTGATTCTGAAAATGCACCGTTAGTTCTGGATCTTAAAGAAAATGGTGGCGGTAATTCGCAATTTGCACGAAAGGTTTTTTATCTATTTGAAAATCAAAAAGGCGCTGATCTTTTTTATGGATCGTCTTTGGTTGCCGATTTAGGCAATTTACCCGTATTTCTAGCGCAGGTTTCTTCTTTAAGTCAGACAGCCATTAACATCAACACCGACATATTTTATAATGCGGTTTTGGAAGCAAAAAAATCGAATTTGCGTGAAACTCCTTGGATGTTAAGGCGGGAACTAGGTGCTATCTACAGCTCTTTTAAAGGCAAAGTTGTGGTTTTAACGACTAGCGATTGTGTCAGCGCCTGTGACGGAACTGTTCGTAGGTTTAAACTAATTGGGCGTGGAATAATTATTGGTGATCAGACCCGGGGCACCGGTTTCGGGTTTTCAAGTACAGGAAATTCGGAATCCCGGTTTAGAGATCCCTTTAATTCGTATGAAGTTGGAATTCCCAATCATGCTTTTCAGATGTACATTGCCCAACCAGAAGATCCTATTCAGGTGGGTCCTTTTAGCAAAATTATAATGATACCGAAGTCCAAGATTCCATTTATGGAAAACGATCCTACTTTGCCAGACATCCAATATGATTTCACCGCAAATGACTTTCCAGACTACGCTGACCTTAAGATACAGTTACGAAAGACTTTGGAAAACGTCTCAAACTAAGACAGCGTTACGGACTTATGATACGTCCCCTCTGTCGATTCTCTAATTAATACTTAAGTCTAGGGATTCACTTCTCGATAAGTACTATGTAGATGTTGTTCGTTTACAGGAGTAGAAAATGGCAAGACAGATACTATTTATTTCCAGTTTAGTTTTAGGCTGCATCATTCTTATCTATCAAAATGCCTTATTGTTTTAATATCCGAAATTATATAAATTAGGGACTTGAACGAAAGAGTCAATTATCCTCATTTTCGAAAACGATTTTTAGAAAATTCCCAAGCGAATCGCTTTTCCATTATTAATATTCAACTCAGCGAAGAATTATTCATCGATATTTCCTTTAAAAATTTTGATCCTAAGTTAGATTGGGTCGTTCACATTTCAGGAAACCATGGAATTGAAGGTTATACCGGTTCCATGATTCAATCCCAAGCGCTAAAGGATTTCACATTTCAAAATTTCGGAAAAAATGTTTTATTTATACACGCACTGAATCCCTATGGGATGAAATATTTTCGCCGCATGAATGCAGAAAACATAGATTTGAATCGAAATGCCCTGACAGATAAAGAACGGTTAGAATTAAAATCCCAAGATAGTTATCGTAAATATATTGATTGGAACTACAGCGAAAATTATCTGATGTTTGTTTGGAGAACTTTAAATACTCTATTTCAATTGCGGAAAATGGGAATTGGGTGGGACCACGACGCCAAACGGCGTGTATTCTTCGAGCGTGATGCCGTGATCGCCACTGCGCGCGTCGGGTCGCAACCAATCCACGCCAGGCACAAGCTTGATCA
>JAYVAZ010000260.1:0-5610 GCA_043750675.1 Pseudobdellovibrionaceae bacterium
GTTAAAAGAACCCAGTATTTATATGCAAAACATTCCAATGGCATCCGCTGATCAAATTTTCAAGTTGGGTCAGCTCACTTATAAAAAAACTCTCCTAAGTCAGAAATCAGATATCAAAAATTTGACCTTCCTTTCCAAGTTCGATAAGGTCATAAATATTAAACAATCGAAAATTTTGGCTGAAAAACTTTTTATTGTTTCAAAGATTCAAACTTTTTCTAATTTGAAGACGCATCCGCATCACTTAATGCGACCATCGGTTTCTGCCGTGGCCCAACAGGTTACGGACGACACCGTCCAATTCATAGAAAGTCTATAATGGCTTTATACATCGTGGCCACTCCTATTGGAAACAAAGACGATTTAGGATTTCGCGCAAAAGTGATCTTGGAAACGGCCGAATATTTAATTCTGGAAGAACGAAAAGAAGGATCTCAAATTTTACGCGCTCACGGAATTACACAGCGTAAAATGGAGTTTTTGAATGAACACACTACTAAAGAAGAAGTCCAGGCCTTAGCCCAATTATGCAAACAACATAAAGTGGCCTTGATTACTGACTGTGGAACCCCTTCCTTTTGTGATCCGGGCTGGCAACTGGTTCATGTATGTCGCCAACAAGGTATCGAAACCGTAACAGTTCCTGGTGCCTCTTCGCTTATGGGTTTGATTTCACTAGCTTCCGAAAGACTAGAACAGTTTTACTTTCGTGGTTTTTTATCGGCAGAAAATCAACAACGCCAAAGGGATTGGGAGGCATTAACTAAACAAAAAGCGCCTATCGTCGTTATGGACACTCCTTACCGACTTGAAAAAACTCTCGGTGAATTATCGCTGCATTTTCCGCAAAGAAAGATTCTTTTGGTTTGCAACCTAACGGCTGAAAATGAACAAATCTTAGAGGGAAAAATTAAAGATATATTACCGCTGGTAAAAGAAAAAAAATCTGAATTTATGATTTTGATATATGCATGATTTCCCTCCCTATTGATAAACACATTGACGCGATTACCGAACTTATTCAAAAAAATTCAAATGTTGTTATTTGTTCGACTCCGGGATCAGGTAAGTCGACTCGAATTCCAGCGGCTATGACTAAACAAAGTTCGAAAAGGATTCTCGTGCTACAGCCTCGAAGAATTGCGGCGGTCAGCTTAGCCGAACGAATTGCTTCCGAAAATGGCTGGCAACTGGGAAACGAAGTCGGTTACCAAGTGCGTTTCGAAAATAAAACTAATTCCCAAACGGGCCTGATTTTTTTGACCGAGGCCTTGCTGTTAAAAAAAATGATGAATGATCCTAAACTTTCTGATGTCGAAACTGTGATCTTAGATGAATTTCACGAACGATCCATTCACAGCGACTTAGCCTTGGCGCTATTGTTTGAATTACAAATGTTGGACCGGCCGGATCTTAAGATTGTGGTGATGTCAGCCACAATCCAGACCGATAAACTAAGTCAGTATCTTAGCGAATGTCCCGTATACGAAATTAAAGAGCATATTTACAAACTAGAAGTTGTTAAGTCCAAAGAGCCACAGTTAGTCCGCTCCGATTTTAACTTTACCCAAGCCTTATTTAAACAAATCAAAGACATCATTGCAAAAAATGCCAACGGGAAATCTTACTTGGTATTTTTGCCTGGAAAAAACGAAATCGAATATCTTTCTCAATTGATGGAAAAGTCAGAAATTTTTTCCCCCTATAAGTTATTTAAACTGCATGGGCAAATTGAATTGAATCAGCAAAAAGAAGCGATGACCTCATTCGTGCCTAAAATTGTCCTTACGACTAATATTGCCGAGTCTTCCGTAACTGTAAATGGGATCAATGCAGTAATAGATTCGGGATTGCAAAGAGTCATTCGATACAATCCATTGTCGGATCAAGAAAGCCTAGTTCTAGAGAGAATCTCCAAAGCCTCTGCCATACAGCGTGCCGGCCGTGCGAATCGTTTGGGTGAGGGAATTTGTTTTCAATTGTGGACCCACCTAGACGAACGATCCTTTCCCGAATACAATGAAGCCGACATCAACAGAATCGACCTCTCGGATTCACTTTTGATGTTGTCCTACTTTGGGCATACCGATTATTTGAAACTCTCCTGGTTTGAAATCCCCGATGGCAAACTGCTGCAAGTGGGGCGAAAAAAATTGCAAATAGGATCTTTAATCACGACCGAGAACGCAATTACCGAAAAAGGAAAACGATCGATTCAACTGCCGTTGCCCAACCGTTTTGCGCAGTTTTTATTATTGGCCGAAGAAAACAAAATTTTACGGTCAGGGATTAAGAGCGTCCTGTTTTTAGAGAACACGCGTGCCGCCGCCAGCGAGGCACCTTATTATCAGTGCGACTTGTTGAATTTTTTAGATCAACGATTGGACCAGCGACAACAAAAAACTTTTGATCAGTTGCTGTCTTTGTTTAAAAACAGCATTTCGATTTCAACTAGCAAAGATCCTGATACGCGCGACCGTTTTTTTAGCGACGAGTTTGTGGAAATATTCCAAAAAACGGTTTTATGTTCCTTTAAAGATCGATTGGCGAAAAAAAGAACCGATTCCGATGCGGCGGTAATGCTGAATGGTAAAGGTATAAAGTTAAAGACGAAATTAAATCTAGAATATTTTGTGGCTTTGCAAATGTTAGATTTGGAAAAAGGTGACCCGGTTTGCACAATAGTCTCATCCATTCCCAAAGAACTTATTAAAAAGTCTTATGTTAAGGAGTTAATTAAAAAAAGTGAACTTTCATTTAACGAAAAGACATTGCAGTTTGAGTTTTCCGAAGCCACTTACCTAGAGTCCTTATTAATTGATCAACATCAAAGCCGCAAAGCCTACCCCGAAGAAATTAAAGAACCTTTAAATGAATACTTGGCAAAAAACTGGGTTTCGCTGCTAAAAGCCCATCCAAAAGCGGAGCAGCCCTTTTTACGTGTAACCATCGCCGAAAACATTAAGGGACATTCCATTCTTCCTAAAGAAAAACTTAAAGAACTGATTGAACTAGCCGCCTACGGGGAATCCGACATTAAGACCGTAATGGAAAAAAATTGGGTTAGTTTTTTTCAACAGATTTTTGAAAAAGGCGACTTGGATTTTCTAAAGGATCAATTACCCAATCATTTCATTGCGCCAACAGGGAACTCGATTGCGATTAATTATCAATTAAATAAAAATCCCTTTTGTGAAGTGCGCATTCAAGAACTTTTCGGAATGAAGTTGTTTCCAAAATTAGCAGGCGGCAGATTGAATCTGACTTTCCATCTATTGGCGCCGAATTATCGCCCGATTCAAATTACCGAAGATCTAGAAAGTTTTTGGAAAAATACTTACCCGGAAATTAGACGAGAATACAAAATAAAATACCCGAAGCACAGTTGGCCAGAAAATCCCTTAGTCGCAGAGCCGGTCGCTCGGGGCCCGAGCCGAAAGCGGCAGTAGCCGCTGTAGGCGAAAAGCCTAGGGCGCAGCCTATTAAGCGAAGCTATACATTGCCGCATTTATGCGGCTTATGTAGTAGCTGAGCTTTGGCTGTGCCCGGGCTAGACATAACTCAGCAACAGTCGAAGGATTATCTTTTCTGTAGAGCGCGGCCGGCTAGGCTTTTCGCCTCATTTCATTCGGCCAAGATCTTCATTGGATTGCCGACCGCAGTTAGACCGTCACCAACATCTTTGGTAATCACTGCATTTGCACCGATCTTTACTCTATTACCGATGACAACCGGACCTAAAACCTTGGCACCTGCGCCAATCAGAACCTGATTCAAAATCGTAGGATGGCGTTTGACTGGATCAAATTTTAAACCACCCAATGTTACGCCGTGAAAGATAATACAGTCATTACCGACTTCAGCGGTCTCGCCGATGACGATTCCCATGCCATGATCAATTACCAATCTTCGGCCAATTTTTGCCCCTGGATGGATCTCGATACCGGTCAGAAATCGACTCAGTTCGGCTACTAATCGAGCCAGAAAATAGAATTTAATCTTGTAGAAGAAGTTTCCAATTCGATGAAAAAAAATAGCTTTGGGTCCGGGATAAAGTAAAGCAATCTCCACATAAGATTTGGCTGCTGGATCATAGTTTTTATAAGCCTCAATGGTTTCAAAAAAGTTCAACTAAGATTCCTTTTGATTCTGTAACACTTTAGGATCGCAAAATAATTTCTTTTTTTCTTTATCTTTAAAGGTAATTTGGGAAATATAAATTTGCTTATTCTTTTTATGAGAAATAATTAACGAACCGCCGATCATTCCTAAAAAACGATCATCAGTGGTATTCAAGGCAATCCCTTTGTTGCTAATATCTGACTTGTAAAACGAAGTGATATTGGCAACGGACTGACACCCATCCGAAAGACTATCTCCGCTAACTACCCGCTTTTTAGTATTACTAATAAAGTGGGCAGTGACGGTCTTAATATCCTCTGGAGTTTCATCAAAAAAAATCTTTACAAAAAAAGTTCCCTTTTTGCCGGTAACGTACTGACTAAGATCAATCTCACCGCCACCTAAAGGAAAATGAAATTCCATATAGGGCTCTATCAGCACATTTTTAGTCTTTTCCCAAATTTGCACGACAAGATTGGTAAATACCAAAGATCCGGTGTTATCCAAACTCCAATCCGAATCATCACTGCGCACGTCTTGCTTTTTTTTAACTCGAACGTAATTCTCGCCTTCTAAACCTTGTAATTCAATTTCGTTCCAAACTGCTTTGGGAACTTGAATGTCGCTGGCGCGTTCAGATACTTCAATTTTTTTGAAAGCCTCTTCATTGGGTGAAGTCACTTCCAACTTTTTAGAACAGGACGTCAACAAGGATATGAACAAAACAAGTAGTATTTTATTCATTTATTTTCTCTTTTAAATGTAATAGCGGTAAAAACTTATCACTGATGGCCAAACCCTTTTGTATATAACTAACCGCACTTTCATTGTTTTTTGAAAAATAACTGGCTCGTGCTAAACCATAAAGAGCTTCTATGTCGTCGGCGTCGCGGTGATAAAGATCATTAAAACCTTCTTCGGCGCAGCTGTAATTGTTATCTTTCAAGCAGATTTCAGATTTGACCAGGTTCAATAAATAAATGTCTCTACCGGGATTTAGTGCGGCTATAGCCTTGGCTTCGGCCAGGCGATTCGTTCTAAATAATATGAATAAATAAATCGCCAGGACATTTTCATCCTTTGCAAATTTAACATTATAAGCGTCGCCTTTAGATGAAGCTCCGTTAATGTCACCTTTTTGGTAACTGCAATAAATATCCAAAGCTTTGGCCCAAGAATTTTCGCCGCCAATGCCAATCATTTCATCACATAAAGATTTAAATTTTGACCATTCCAAGGCTCGAAAGGTGACTCCCAGTTCGCGCGCGTGTTCGCGGCCAAGATCTGGATTGAAACTAAATAATTTTCTAAGAGTAGATTCAAATGCATTTTTCTTATTCAATTTCAATTCAAAATAGGCTCGCAAGAAGTGAGATTCGATTTCAAATTCAGTTGAATTGATCTGACCTAACTCTTGTTCCATCTTTATAAATTTTTCGTTATCTACCTTGCCACCTGCTAACAGAAACGCCTTGTTGATAGAAAAGA
>JAYVAZ010000261.1:0-2212 GCA_043750675.1 Pseudobdellovibrionaceae bacterium
CTTTGACACTTCAGCAGTTAAGAAAGCCATTGAATCATGCCTACTAATCCCCGAGGCCAAATGGGCTCCCCAAGAAAACAAATCGAAAATGATTCTTATTACCAAGTCCGGCAAGAGTCTGGAGTCGCTGGAAAACCGAAAAGAAGTCATTTTTGGAAGGGGCGGCTTTTTTCTTTCCCATCACTATTTATTGCCAGATCGAGGCAGTAGGGTAGCGTTCAAAATTGAAATTTTAGAACCTCAGCTAGTATCTTTTGAGGGTATTGGATTAGTTCGATGGTCACAAGGCCAAAAAAAAGACATTGGCCCACAAGGCCTTGGCATAGAAATTATTGCTATGCCTGTAGCCGCCGCAAGACTTTATGATGCGATGTTTGGCGAAATTATTGCTTATATTCCGTCGTTAGGTAAGAGAGATAAAGTAAAAAAAAGAATATGAGGAACAGTGGAGCAAATGGAAAAATTTCTTAATTAGGAAAAAAATGAAATCAGCAGAAAAACATCCGCTGGAAAAGCAACGCTTAGAAGCTCTTGAGCGACTGAAGATATTAGATACGGAAGCGGAAAAGGATTTTGATGATCTTGTCTATTTGGCGTCTCAGATTTGTGATACACCGATCGCTTTAATTTCCTTGGTGGATGAGTCACGTCAATGGTTTAAATCCAAAAAAGGGCTAAACGAAAGCGAAACGGCGCGCGACGTTTCCTTCTGCGCTCACGCTATTTTAGAACCGGATACTTTTATCGTATCAAACGCAAAAGAAGATTCTCGGTTTAAAGATAATCCGCTTGTAACAGGTGAACCAAGGGTGGTTTTTTACGCTGGAGAAATTCTTCTTTCGCCAGATGGTTTTCCAATCGGCACCCTTTGTGTCATCGATCATAAGTCAAAAGTATTAACCAAAAATCAAAAAGTAGCCTTAAAAGCTTTATCTGTTCAAATCAACAGACTTTTGGAACTAAGAAGTCAAGTTTCAAAGCAAAAGGAACTAGTTCGAACCTTAGAGTTTAAAGAGACAGCAATAATGAACTTAACTGAGGGCGTTGTTCTGCAGGATTGTAAATATAAAATAATTGAATTCAACCCGGCAGCGTTATCTGTACTTGGTCTAACTATAGATCAATTGACCGGCAAAACCTCTTTAGATCCAAATTGGCGCTGCATTCGTGAAGACGGAACAGCCTTCCCGGGCGACCAACACCCAGCTGTAGTTGCAATGAGTACTGGAATAAAACAAGAAAGTGTAATGATGGGAGTTTACCGACCTAATTTGGAACTAAGATGGATTGAAATTAACTCATCCCCCATTTTAAATAAGGTATCAGGTCAGCCAGAATTTGTAGTGAGTAGTTTTACAGATGTAACCCTGATCCGAGAAGCTAACCTAGCACTGAAGCGTGGCGAAGCGCACTTAAAACAGCTTCTCAATAGCATCCCAGCTATGGTAGCTCACTGGGATAAAAACTTAATTAATCTTTTGGCAAACGATGCACATAAATTTTTTTTTGGCAGGACTCCAGAAGAGATTAAAGGAAAATCTTTAATGTCGCTTTTGAGTAAAGAAATAATTGATGCTGACTTTGCATTTATTCAAAAAGTTTTAAAAGGAGAACCTCAGATTTTCGAAAGAACCCAAGGTAAACAAGGGGAAACTCTTCGCCATTTATTAATAAACTACATTCCCGACTTTGAGGGAAATGAAGTTGTGGGATTTTTTGTGATTGCAACTGACGTTACGGAAATAAAGAAACTTGAAAGCGAAAGACAGCTATTGGCTGCGAAAATGATCGAATCAGCAAAACTATCTACTTTGGGTGAGATGGCTGGCGGCGTAGCACATGAAATTAACACCCCGTTAGCAATTATAAACACCAAAGCAAGCATGCTGCTGGAAAGCTATGGTAAAGGTGAAGCGAATGAAGCTGAAACTATTAAGCAGCTGGAAAAAATAAAAATAACCGTTGAAAGGATAGCTAAAATTGTCAAAGGATTGAGGCAATTTTCCAGGAACTCCATTTCTGATCCCATGGAGTCTATCGCTGTCGGTTCGATTATTGATTCGACCCTTGACCTTTGCAAAGAAAAAATTCTAAATTCACAAATTGAATTAATAATAAAAAACAAGGGGCCGGTTTTAGTTGCTGGAAAATTTACCGAACTTTCGCAGGTGTTTATGAATTTGATTGGCAACTCAGTGGACGCAGTCGCAGG
>JAYVAZ010000262.1:0-2850 GCA_043750675.1 Pseudobdellovibrionaceae bacterium
CATGTGCGCCAAGCAAAGCTTGGCACAGCTAGTTTAAAATAATGCTGTTGTGAAACACCACGAAATAAACGGACGTAACTAGAAAAGGCGTCGTATCGAGTCTTGCAAGCTGGAAGGTAACGACCAGAATGAAGCGTAGACAGAAAAGTTATAGGCCGCAACGCAAGTGAAGTGATAGAGCACCGTCAAATACTATGAACAGAGTGTGAATGCCGAGCCTGTATGTTATGCGCGAAGGCAACACGCAAACTTCTGGAAGAGGAAGTAGCGATTCACCGGTGTCCGAGAGCGTGGCATGTAACTACTAAGCTGTGTCAGGAACTTGGGAGATCCACGAAAGGTTAATAGGATGTTGAAGTCGAAATCAAATTTTAAAAGAATAAGATCAGATGCATTCTTTTCGTGGAAGTCAGATGAACCCGTAGTAGTGATGAAGTGCAGTAATGCGCATGGAGCAAAGGGGTTCACAAAGGTTGAACTGCAAACACTAAATTTCATAACGGACATCGAGCCACGATTATGAAAAAGCCAACGACGAATCAAGAATTCAAATTGACGAGTCCAAGTAACAGTTGGATGCAGATAGGTTTACTCGCGAAAAGAAAAGATGCCGTGATCAATAATTTATTTCGTCACCTGAGTATCGAAAATCTTCGCGAAGCATTTCACGCAATCGATGGATTGAAAGCCGTGGGCATAGACCAGACAACCAAAGATCAGTACGGGAATGACATTGACGTCAATTTGCAAAAGCTTGTTGATCGCCTACACATAGGGACATACAGGCCGCAAGTAAAACGAGGTGTTGAAATCCCAAAGGCCAACGGAAAAACGCGATTAATAGCGATCGGCGCATTTGAAGATAAACTTGTAGAGTGGGTGCTAAATAAAATTCTAACAGAACTTTATGAGCCACTTTTTATTGAGAACTCGTATGGGTTTAGACCTAAACGAGGCACTCATCAGGCAATGAAGACAATATTCGATTCACTCTTTAATAAAAAGCAAAACTATGTTGTTGATATTGATATAAAAAGTTTCTTCGATACGGTATCGCATCGAAAACTAATTAAAATGTTAGAGAAAAGAATTCAAGACAACAAACTGCTCGGTCTGGTTTCTAGATTGTTGGAGGTTGGCGTTCTCGTAGATGGTATCACAACCGAAAGACAAGCTGGAACACCACAAGGTGGCATTGTTAGTCCAATTTTATCTAATATTTATTTACACCATGTTTTAGATTTATGGTTTGAGGAAAACTATGTAAAAGCTGGTGGAGTGATTTCCAGATACGCAGACGATGTTGTATTGACATTTAAAACTGAAGAAGAATCAAAAAGATTTATGACGGAAGTTAAAGGTCGATTCGAACACTTCAATTTAGAATTAAATGAAGATAAAAGTAAGTCGATCGATTTTAAACCACGAAGTGGAAATAGTTTTCACTTCACAGGCTTCACGTTTTACTGGGGTAAGGATCGCAGCCGTCAAACACGACAGCTCAAGGTTAAAACACAGAAAGAGCGTTTACATAAATCGATCAACGATATCAATTTGTGGCTAAAGGAAAATCGTAATAAATATAAACTAGATAAAATCTGGGATATGATTGGCTCGAAACTTCGAGGTCATTTTAATTACTTCGGTATAGATTGCAACAGACCAAGACTTGTTCACTTCTATTATGCAGTAACAAGTCTATTATTTAAATGGTTGAATCGTCGAAGTCAGAAGAAAAGCTTTTCCCCTGAAAAGTTCAAACGACGATTGCTAAATAATCCGCTTCCGTTTCCACCAGATGTTAGAAAGCTAAAACATCTTAAAACTAATCGATGGGGTATGTATGGATAATAACAAGCCGAACCAACACTTTGAAGAGCCCGTTGCCTTAATAGGGCACGGCGGGTTCTGTGAGGAGCTTGCTCCGTTCAGAAAGACGGAGTAGGTTTACTCGATGATTCTTTTGTCATGCGAAACCAGCACATTGTTAGGCAGTGTATCTCTTGTTCAAGACGGTAAAATCCTTGTTGAAAAAAAATCGCAACGACAAGGATCGCATTCCGATCATCTGCATGCCACGATTCAACAATGCCTTACAGAAACGAACTTAATCCTGGAACAGGTCGATGTGTTCTGTTCTGGGATCGGCCCCGGCAGTTTCACCGGAATTCGAGTTTCACTCAATGCCATCAAGACATATTCATTTATTTTTAAAAAACCATGTTTGGGAATGGATTCATTATCAAACATGGCACAGTTAGCCCACCAACAAAGCCCGGGCTTAGGTCCAATGATTGTCATGATCAATGCATTTAAGAATATGGTTTATTATGCGCAGTTTGATTCTCAAAAAGATCAACTGATCCACTTAGTTGGACCCGAGGTCATGCACGTGAAAGACCTGAATAATTTGGTGACCATTCCGCACCTTTGTCTAGGTGATGGTTTAGCGGCTTATGAAAACTATATGAAAGAAAATTTGAGTGAAAAATTAATTCGCGATGCGCAGTTCGAAGATCATCCGCTTTCATCTATGATTTCACTTCGTCACGACTCACTCAAAAAATCGACCTGGCAGGACCTTTTACCTATTTATCTTCGCTCTTCAGAGGCCGAAGAGAACTTGCGTGGAATTAAGTTCACTCCGTTATAAGGGGCTTCATCATGGTTGAAATTTGGATGTTTTCGAGTGCAAAAGGTGGCGTAGGCAAATCTTTTGTTTCTACAAATCTAGGAATTGGTTTGTCGAAAATTCGTAAAAGAGTATTAGTTGTGGATTTAGACCTAACGACTGGAAATTTGCATACATTTTTTGGTAGCCAGTTCGTTGGAAATAACTTAGGTCATTAT
>JAYVAZ010000263.1:0-2310 GCA_043750675.1 Pseudobdellovibrionaceae bacterium
GAGTAGGATAATATTTTAAAACACTTTGATCTTTATCAATCATAACAAGGGTTAGGTTTGAATCCGGAAGAATATTTCCATCGAAATCTACTTCCTTTACCAATGCCACAGAAGTCACATTAGAAACGAAAGTAGGGTCCATGCTTTGTGCCGTACATGACAGTACAGTTTTGAACTGAACTTCTCCTCCTCCTATCATTCCACCACCAGAAGCAAACGCCATCGAAGCGGAAATAAAAAAACTAAAACCGGTAAGTAACTTAAATTTTGTTTTCATAAAAAATCCTTATTGTTTGAACGTTTAATTACCCTTCGAAGGATAAAACGAATATAAATCAATTTCGAAAAATAGATAGATTATTTTACTATCTATCTATTGACATAAGAATAGTATCACTCTATCTAAAATTATGGACTTTCCTTGGTACGCCGAAAATTACAAAGATATCGTGAACTATTTTCTTGGTTATCGTCAAAAAAGACGGCCTCGCGGAGTTATTAAGAAATTAGCCGATCGGCTGCGATGCCATCCCACTTTTATTTCGCAGGTCTTAAACAACCATTCTGATTTTAGTCTGGAACAGGCTTATGAAATTTCTGATTACTTTTCATTTTCTATCGAACAGCGTGATTATTTTTTAACTTTGGTTTTGAAGGATCGCGCCGGTAATAAAAATTTAAAACGTTACTACCAAGAGAAAATTGAAACTATTTTAGAAACGAAAAGGGATCTTAGTCCGAAGAATCCACCAGAAGTAAACTCTTTAGGTTCGTTAGAATTTGAATATTACAGTCAGTGGATTTATCAACTGATTCACGCCTTGACCCAGATTGATTCCCTGCAGACTCTATCTGCACTGACTAAGTTCCTGGGTTTTAATTCAGTAGAGGTTTCCTATGTTTTATCGCGTTTAGAAACTATGGGTTTGGTCAAAAAGGAAAGCAATCGATGGGTTAGTGGTAAAAATTTTATGCATCTTTCTAAAAATTCGGTGTTGATTAGGCAACTTCATTCCACTTGGAAAAGTAAAATATCAGCCGATCTTCAAGTGCAATCCAGTTTAGAGGGCACTCGTTACAGTGGAGTGCTAACAGTAACGGAAAAGGATTATCAAAAAATTAGAGATATTCTGACCGCGACGATGGGTCAGATTAGAAAAAAAGTAGAAGAGTCGACCGCGGAAGAACCATGCTTGCTGTCTTTAGATTTTTACAAAATCTCTAACATGACTAATAAGTGAAGCCACCAGTGATAATCAAACCAAAGCTATTAGTCGTGACTTTTCCCACACGTGTTGCCGCGATCATAGATTCACCGTTAGATTGCGCCGAAAATGCACTTACGCCGGTTATTGCAGTATTTTGTATCCATTCATAACCTATTTGCATAATAGTAAAATCTTCTTTTAGATCACCCGTTTGCTGAAGAGTTTGCGCACCGGGATTTTGGGCAAATCCACCCAGAACTTTCGAGGTCTCATCTAATTTGTATTTCGCTCCGAAATTAAATCGGGTCGTGGCTTTGGTTTGGATTTGTACGGCCGAACCATCAAACGGTTTATAGCTGACTGGAAACTGATAAGAAGTATCGACCAGAACTAATAATTTTTCGGAAACTTGATAGGTCAATCCAACCGAAAGATCCGTCGGAATATCATATTGAGCCTGAACTTTCTGAATCCCAGAATTTTGGACAGTGCCGGTGATGTCTTGGCTGAATACATAGTATTTACCTGTGCCGCTGATTCGGAAAAAAGGAAGGCGCAGGCTGGCCCCTATCCGAATTTTATCGCTGACCGGTTTTTGGATCCCGGCATTGCAGAGAATTCCTTTTACGTCGATGGATTCAGTCTGGGTAAAATAAGCATTGTTTGTAAGTCCAGATCCCGCATGCGGTTGTGCTGCAACCGATCGGGTTCCACTGGAAGTGTAGTTACCAATAAAACACCCATAACCGAAATCTAAGTCATCCTCGAGGCTGGCTGCGGCGCTGACCCCCAAAAGAATGAATCTGGCTTCACCGGATTGAATCAGCTGGGTGGAATAGCTAGTGGTTTCGAAATCTGCAGTTTCGTGCATTCGGGATTCTTGTGGTACAAGGACAGAAAAGGCATAGGTCCAAACTTGTCCACGTTTGGCAGATACAATGGACGAGGGTACGGCCTGGAAGCCCGAAGTGGTAAAGTCCAAGTCCGATCCATCAAAGGAATCGAAGGGTTTGTATTGAGTTTTGGTTAACATATAACTGTTTGCGCTCATCGAGATTCGGTCATCGCCAAGCCCCGCAAGGCCAGCGGGATTGTAAAAAAC
>JAYVAZ010000264.1:0-5048 GCA_043750675.1 Pseudobdellovibrionaceae bacterium
AGGAAAAGTTGCGAGTGATAAAGTATTTGGTGCAGTGATGATGAGTAGCATTATCGAAATTACCGGAAAACCGGCACAGTTAGTTCAAAGAGATATGAAACTGAATGAGTTAGGTATAGATTCTATGAAGTTCATAGAAATTATGATGGACCTAGAAGATAGACTTAAAACAAAATTTGATCTTTCTAAAATTGATCTGAGTCCGAATTCAAAAATTGCGCAGATCGAAGCCACTTTAACAAATTTGATGCAACCACCGTCGGAATCAAAACCAGCAGTTAATAATTCTGCAATTGATATTTGCTTCAGTGAAGTCTTTAAAGACATCACTGGCCTTTCAATGGAACAGGTGGGAATGGAAAGTAAACTGAAAGAAATAAATGTAGATTCAATGAAGTTCATACAGTTAGTTTTGGATTTAGAAGAAAAACTAAACATAAAGTTGGATCTTAATAAACTAAACGTCAGTAACAATCCCACAATAGCTGAAGTTAAAAAAGCAGTGCTAGAATTGGCAAGCCTCCCTCCAAAATCAGGAATAGCTTTGACACCAACACCAAAAGCTTTTTTAGGCTCAAATTGGATAAGCCAAAGGAAATTTAATCCATCGGCGGAATTGCAGTTGTTTGCGTTTCATCCATTAGGCGGGGCAGCCTCTTTATTTCATAATTGGTCAAACCTTTTGGATCCCAAAATAGAATTAATTCCGATTCAATTGCCAGGGCGCGAAGAAAGAATTAATGAAAAGCCCTATAATGATTTTGATGCGTTGGTAAATGATTTGTTTGATTTTCTGGTAGCCACCATTGATAGACCTTTTGCATTTTTTGGTCACAGTATGGGTGCCGCATTAGCGGCGGTTCTAGTTGAAAAACTGGCGGTTAAGGGTTTGCAAGCGAGACACCTTTTTATTAGCGGGCTCCGGGCGCCTAGTACAGTCGATCCTACAGATCAAACCTTTGCTTCGCCGGTTTCGATTAATAATATAAGAAACTATATAGAAATTCCGGCCCAGCTATCAAAGCACCCTGAGTTTCTGGAAATGATAATTTCACGTTTAGAAATGGATCGTGAAATCGTTCGCAAAATCCATTTTTCGCAGCCGTTTAAATTAAATTGTCCTATTACAGCTTATGCAGGGGATTTAGATAAGGTGGCGCCAGCGATGGTAGTTAAAGAATGGTCTTTACATACTAGTTCAAATGACTTTGAATTTACCGTATTCACAGGGGGTCATATGTTTGTGAATTTTCATGAAGAAGAAATAGTTCAGAACGTAAACAGATGGTTGGGAAACTATTTCCAAGAAAATGTCAAACTTAAGAAGGCCACTTGAAGAAAATAGAGTTTTGGTTTGATTACGCCAGCACATATACTTATTTGTCAGTGGCGAGACTGGGAATACTTTCTGAAATCTACAAATTTGAGATTGCCTGGAAACCTTTTTTTTTAACGGCAATATTTACCGAAATGGGACTTCCCGAGGGGCCTTTTGTTCCTTACCCAAGCAAACTGAATTACATGTGGAGGGACCTTGAACGCCGTTCTTTGAAACATGGGATTGCGTTTAAAAAACCCACTGAATATCCGTTTAATAGTCTGGTGCATGCACGTATAGGTTATTTGGCAGCTAAAGAAGGCTGGTGTCAGCAATTCACTGAGACAATTTTTCATGGGCATTGGGCGGAAAATAGGCCGATGACAGAGGAAAAAAACGTTCGGAGCGTACTTGCAGACATCGGGCAAAATCCGGATGAGGTTTTTGCGAAAGCGGTGCAATCCGAAAACAAAGAGCAACTAAAATTGCAAACGGCTAAAGCCAAAGACTTGGGAATTTTTGGTTCACCGACCTTTATTACCGGGACTGAGTTGTTTTGGGGCGACGATCGATTGGAAGATGCGATAGGTTTTCTTTAATCGGCGGGCTCCGAAAAACATCGATTTAATAAGTCATCATTCTTTAAATATTTTGCGATATTGTCGACTATCAGTTTTAAAGTTTGAATTTCATGCTGTGAACTAAGAAAAGCACAATGTGGCGTAATATAAAGATTTTTAGTTGTCCAAAATTCATCAGCCGATGATAACGGTTCTTGATCAAAAGTATCTAAATAGGCAGACCGAAGTTTTCCCGCGTTCAGTTGCTTTTTTAAAAATGACTGATCTACAACCTGGCTTCTGGAAACGTTTATCAAACAGGCTTCGGGTTTTAGCGACGCAAGAACTTTTTCCGAAATCAAATTTATAGTGTTTTGTTTTTCCGGGACCGCTAAAACGATATAGTCGGCATTTTGCATTGACCTCACTATTTCGGTGACCGCAAAAATTCGATCAAAAAAGTCGACCGCATGTCCAGTGCTGTTAACACCAGTAACGTTTATACCGAATGCCTTGGCTCTTTTTGCCAGTTCAAAACCAATTTTTCCAGTACCAACAATCGTTAAGTTTTTATTCTGAATAAGATCAGCATTTGGATGCTTCCAGGAATTAGATTCCATTTGTTTTAGGAGAACCGAAAATCCTTTGACGTCATTAAGTATTTCCATAAATACAAATTCTGCGACGGCAACGGCCGGAATTGATCCAGCATTTGTGATTTTTAAATCGGACTTAGGTTTGCCTTTTTTTACTTGGTTATGGCCCGTACTAGTAAGATGCAGCCACTTTAAAGCCGGCATATTTTGGAACATCCCTTCAGTAATTTCATTCGCAGCAATCATCGCATCGATTTTACTGAGGTCTGGCAAGGGTGATTTTGTGTCTTTTATCTTTTGGATGCTTACGTTAGGAAATTCATCCGCGATGGCGTCGGCAATTTTGTCGGCTAATCGCGGATGAAATATCAGTAGATTCATTAAGCTGCTTTTTTAGTCTTAGTTAAATTTTCTACAACTGATTTATACTCGGGCGAGTTGTTTAAAACAATGTGTCTGAATAATCCCATATGGCAAACTTTTCTTGCCTCAATGGATCTCCAAACGGCCTGACGAACTCTTTCTTGGGTTTCTGCAGTAGTAGCATACTTTTTAATAAAGGTAAGTGCTTCCCCAGCGTGAGCCCAGTCACCACCATAATGATTTTCTCCCAAACCACCGCAGTGGGCGTAGAAAAACTCTAGAGCATCGTCATTGATCCCATAAAATGTTTTAAGAGCTCGGGCCACCTTACGGTGACGTTCTGCCACGGTAGCTTCCAAAGCCCAGGAACCCGCAGCAACTGCACATACCGCATCTAATTCTTTTACAAGTTTTAGTCGATATTCAGCCGCAATCAACATTTCCGGAATCGGTTTTACAAATTCCATTTCTTCATTTGTTAGACCCAAAGATCTACCAAATTTCAAAAATAAGATCGGATGTTCTTTAAATGGATTAATGTCGCCCAATTCTTCCGTTAAGTTCAAAGCAAAGACATGTCTAATGTCATACTGATAATGCGAGTTCGCAACTACCTGAGCAATCGTTGTCGTGAAACAACGTACGTCAAAATAGTGTTGGCGGGCCCACTCCTGCACTCCACTTAATGGAAGCTGTCCAGAAATCAAACATTGGTAGAAAGGACTTATATTCGACTCCGCTTCTTTTTTTACAAAAAAGGTTAACTCTCTTGCAAATTCATCGGCACTCAGAGTTTTCGGAAGTGGAGTGTTGAATCTGGTCATAGGATCGCCCCAGGCCGGATGATCTAGTGAGGTAAACTCTTGTTTAGTAAGATCTTCTAAATCTTTCTCTACCATTTTTCTAAAAGGCACACGTGTCGGTTTTAATTCGCTCATTGTTACTCCTGATAAATTATATGATGTATTTGACATAGAACTTATCGGGGTTTCAGGACCGTAACTTTAGGCCAGGCGCGCATCAATATGAGACTCATAATTTAAATTTCTCAGTTTAAGAATACTTTTCCGAAAATGACCGGAATCTGATTATAGTTTTATCAATTTGTGCTTCCGAAATCGCGAAACTTAATCTCAAATATCCGTCCATCCCAAATTCTTCACCGGGAATAACAGCCACAAAAAATTCTTCCAATAGAACTCGGGCTACGTCTTTTGAGTTTTTAAACATGGGATTTTTATAAAAACCTGTAATATCAGTCCAAATATAAAAGGCCCCGTCCGGTTTAATGGCCCGAAAACCATTAAGGGAATTAAGCTGACTACAAAAGGAATCACATTTCCGTATTAGCATATTGATGATTTGTTTGACCTCTGGGCCAGATTTTTTTATCGCTGCCAATGCCGCCATTTGTGAAATTGAGGTAGCGTTGGTAGTAAGTTGGCCCACTAGATCAGCCATATGTTTGCTAAACTGTTTTGGGCCAATCGACCAGCCAACTCGCCAACCAGTCATGCTATAGGTTTTAGAGGCTCCGTTAATGGAAATAACTTGGTCCTTTAAGTGTGGTGCAAGACTTAATATATGCGGAGCATATTTCCGACCGTCAAAAACGAGTTGGTTGTAAATGTCATCAGATAACACTAAAAACTGCGGATTTTTTTCTAACACTTTTATTAGGGCCGAAAGTTCCTTTTCGGAATAGGAAATTCCAGTAGGGTTATTTGGACTGCATAATAAAAGCAATCGCGATTTTGGATTCAACTGAATTTGGTCAGCAGAGATTTTGAAAAGATTTTCTTTGCTGGTAGTCAGGATAACTGGTTTCGCATCAACCAATTTAACTATCTCTGGATAACTTACCCAGTAGGGTGAAGGGATCAGAACCTCATCTCCGACTTCACATAAAACCTGGAGGGCTGCATAAATTGCCAATTTAGCACCGGCGGTTACGCACACGTTTTCAATTGTATATTCTAAACGATACTCAGAATTGAATTCATCAATGATAGATTGTCTTAGTTCGTTAATTCCGGCCGGAGCGGTGTATTTAGTAATATTATTTTTTATTGCGTCGATTCCCGCGGCCTTAGCCTCTTGAACCGTATCCCAGTCGGGCTCACCAATTGCCAGCGAAATTACATCCACACCTTGGGCCTTTAGGCTGCGTACCTTTGCCATCATCGCAAGTGTTGGCGATTCAGATATCGC